>NZ_JBQIQO010000012.1:0-55308 GCF_056799795.1 Rikenella sp. | reverse complement strand
CCGAGAGGCAACGCAACTGGAAACCGAGGGCGCGGTAGTCCGAGTAGCTGGGGTTGAGGCTCTGCGAACTTAAATTCAAGTCCAGGCCGTTGATGCCGCTCATGGCGTAAGACCAGCTGAACCCGTAGTAGCCGACGAAGTACAGCACGCCCGAGGAACCGTTGCTGCGGTAGCCCGGGGTGGGGTTCTCCTTCCCGTTTATTCCGAGAGGCAACGCAACTGAAAACCGTGAGCGCGGTAATCTTCATGAGTCGTTTCGGCAGCCTGAAACTGAAAGCGCATAGCCAAACTGCGTTCGTAGATTCCCTCCCATAGGAAAGAACCGGAAGACCAGCTGAATCCGTAGAGGCCGATTTGATCCATTGTTCCGTCTCCGCTTCCTTTGCGGAAGCCCGGGGCGGGGCGTCCATGACTCCTCGAATTTCCTGTAAAAACAGTCGCAAAATCAGTCGATCGGCAGGCTATTCCACCATACGGGCCTGTAGGCGAATCTCCTGTGCCGGACGCCCCGGATCGTTCGTGACGATCGTGATTCCAGCCGAAATCCTTCCCTGTTTGTCAGTCGTGTCCCATTTGACGGTCAGCGTGGCCGTATCGTCTCGCGCAATGACCGTCTTGTCCGCCGTCACGCGAAGTCGATTGTCGGTTGTTCCGATGTGTCGAATAATAAGGTCTTTACGACCCGTGTTGGTGATCTGGAACTCGCGTGTCAGCGTCTTTCCCTGCGGCTGGTCGCTGAAGTGGTAGAACGAAGAAGAGTACTCCGCCTGCGGAGCGATCTGGAGCGTAGTCCGCGAGAGCGCCCCGAAGTCCTCCGTGAAAATGACCGTCCATTCGACCGGGTCGAGCAGCGGTCGGTGATCTGCCGACAGCTCGAAACTTCCCTGTTGCCTCCCCCAGACCTCTTCCGGAGCGCGGAACGTCAACTCGATTTCGCTTCGTTCTCCCGGTGCGAGTTGCGATTTCTTGGGCCGCACCGTCACGTATGCCGGCAACGAACGACCGGTCGTTTCGATTCGGATCGTTTTTTTACCCGCGTTGGCGATTCCGACGCTTCGGACGACCGTCTTCCCGTGAGGCAGCATGCCCAAAGTCAGGTTCCGGTCGGCGATCCGCAATCCTTCGCCCAGATAGTACGGGTAGTCGTCCTGCAACGTCCTCGGTTTGGGGATGACATTCCCGGTGATCGTCAGCCGCACGGTGCGGCGCGGGTCGTTGCAGAGGATATGGATCACCTTTTCGAAGCGTCCCGGCCGATTCGTCGGGTCGAACGTGATTTTCATCTCCGCCGTCCGTCCCGGCAGCAGCGGAGCCTTGTCGAATTGCGGGGTGGTACAACCGCACGACACGCCGACACTGTTGATAACCAGCGGTAAATCTCCTTCGTTCGTGAACCGGAACGTATGGCTGACATCACCGTCCGTCTCTCGAATCTCTCCGAAATCGTAGGTGTAATGGTCGAAAACGATTCGTGCCGTTTTTGTCTCTTCGGTTCTGCCGATCCCCGTGCCGAGGAGAAGCAGGCCGAAACAGGTAAGTATACGTTTCAGGATCATTTTGTTTTTCATGTGTTTATCTCATATGTTTTTGCGCCCGCAGCCCGTTTATTCCGAGAGGCAACGCAACTGAAAACCATAGCCGTGACTGACTGCGTAGTCCGGCATGAGGAACTGCACCCGAAACTCCAAAAGCATGCTGTTGATCCCGCTTGTGGCAGTAGTCCAACTGTAGCCCTGGTTGCCGACGCCGCCCGTAAGGCCCGAGTGTGCATTGCGGTAGCCCGGGGCGTTTTACGAGTCCGCCCGGGCCCTGTCAAGCGTCGATCACCCCCGAACCCACCAGCTCTCCGTCCGGTGCATACCACGCCGCGAACTGCCCCGCCGTTACCCCCCGTTGCGGTTCGGCGAAGTCGACGATCCCCCACCCGTCGTCATCGACCCGAAGAGTCGCCCGTTGCAGCGGCTGCCGGTAACGAATCCGCATCAGGTACTCGCGCGGCGCGGTATCTCCGGCCGTCGGCGCCAAGTCCGGCCGCACCCAGTGCATCTCCTCCGGACGAATCCGCAGCCCCCTCCGGTAGAGTCCCGGATGCCTCTCGCCCATGCCGACGTAGACGATATTGGCGTCCACATCCGTCGCGATGACAAAAAGCGGTTCCGGTTTCCCCCCCACCTTCAACCCCTTGCGTTGCCCGATCGTGTAGAAATGGGCCCCGTTGTGCTCGCCCACTTGGGTTCCGTCGTTTTCGTGATAGGCATACGGGGCATACGGGTCGTGTCCCGCCTCCACGTATCCCGCCCAATCCGCCGGAATTTCGACGATAGCCCCGCCCGGCCGTGCCGCTAATTTCTGTTGCAGAAAGACCGGCAGGTCGACCTTCCCGACAAAACAAATCCCCTGAGAATCTTTGCGTTCCGCCGTGGCCAGCCCCTGCTCCGCCGCAATGCGCCGCACTTCGGGCTTTTCTAAGTCTCCGATGGGAAACAGTGCCTTCGCGAGCTGCTCCTGATTGAGCTGGCAGAGGAAATAACTCTGGTCTTTGTTGTGGTCGTCGCCCGCAATCAGGCGGTGATACGTCTTCCCGTCCGTCGGACTGACCATCGTGTCCGTCTTGCAGTAGTGCCCCGTGGCTACATAATCGGCCCCCAGCTCCAGAGCCGCCTTCAGAAAGGCGTCGAATTTGATCTCGCGGTTGCACAGCACGTCCGGGTTCGGCGTCCGCCCCCGTCCGTACTCGGCGAACATATAGTCCACCACTCGTTGGCGATACTGCTCGCTGAGGTCGATGAAGTGGAATTCGATGTCGAGTTTCTTGGCCACCAGTTCGGCGAAAACGCGGTCGTCGTACCACGGACAGTCGCCGGCCAGCGTGCCGGTGGTGTCGTGCCAGTTGCGCATGAACATCCCCACGACCTCGTAGCCCTGCTCCTTGAGCACCCACGCCGCGACGCTCGAATCGACCCCTCCCGACAGCCCCACCACCACACGTGGCTTATGTTTCGATCTGTTGTTTTCCATAGCGTTTCGAATCGTTCCGGTTCGGAACAACCCCAAAGATAACGTTTTTCGGCGGGAATTTCGTTTCGGACGATCGGCGAAACCGACTCCGATTTTTTTCGGGTGAGCCCCGAAAAATATTACCTTTGTTTACCAGAAAGAATCACTCGTCAAAGCATCGCGTTATGCCGAAAATTTCGCAGACCGGCCTCCACGTGCCGGCCTCTCCCATCCGAAAACTCGTCCCGTATGCCGAGCAGGCCAAACGGCGCGGGGTGCATGTCTATCACCTGAACATCGGTCAGCCGGACATCCCGACACCGGACGAGGCGTTGGCGGCGATTCGGGAGATCGATGTCCGGACGATCGCCTATACCCATTCGGCCGGAATCGGCAGCTATCGGGAGGCCTTGGCGCGGTTCTATACGGAGCGCGGTTTGCCGCTCACGGGGGAGCAGATCATCGTCACCACGGGAGGGTCGGAGGCGATTCTGATGGCGATGATGGCGACGTGCAACCGCGGGGATCAGATCATCGTGCCGGAACCGTACTATGCCAATTACAACGGTTTCGCCATGGAGGCGGGGGTGGAGATCGTGCCGGTGCGCTCCTTTATCGAGGATGATTTCGCTCTGCCGCCGATCGAGGAGTTCGAAAAACGGATCACGCCGAAAACGCGCGGGATATTGATCTGCAATCCGAACAATCCGACGGGGTACCTCTATAGCGAGGAGGAGATTTTGCAGTTGCGGGAGATCGTCTTGCGGCACGACCTGTTCCTGTTGGCGGACGAAGTCTACAGCGATTTCTGTTACAACGGAGCGCGGCATCATTCGGTGCTGGCTTTGGAGGGGCTGGACGAGCATGTGATTATGATGGACTCGATCTCGAAGCGGTTCAGCATGTGCGGTGCGCGGATCGGGGCGTTGGCGAGTCGAAATCCGGCGGTGATCGACGCGGCGTTGCGGATGGGCCAGGCGCGGCTGTGCGCGCCGTATGTGGGCCAGGTGGCGGCCGAGGCGGCGTTGAGGGCGCCGAAGAGCTACTTTACCACGGTGCATGACGAGTACGAGGCGCGGCGGAATTTCATGGTCGGGGCGCTGAATCGGATGGAGGGGGTGCGTTGTCCGATGCCTCGGGGGGCGTTCTACGCGATTGCGGAGCTGCCGGTGGACGATGCGGATCGGTTCGCGCAGTGGCTGTTGGAGGATTTCGAGCTGGAGGGGCGGACGGTGATGGTGGCTCCGGCATCGGGCTTCTATTCCGACCCGGCGGCGGGGCGTAGGCAGGTGCGGTTGGCGTATGTCCTGAATATCGACGAGTTGAGGGGGGCTATGGAGGTGCTGGAACGGGCTTTGAAGGTCTATCCGGGCCGTTGCTGATCGCATGTCGATGATCTTGCATTCTTTATTCATTGTCCTGTATAGAACTGTTCTCTTTGTGAACAACCGACGCTGCCAGCGAATCCAGAGGCCGTTTACGGACTATGGTAAGGGGCGAGGAGGAAAACAAGCGCAGCGAAGTTAGCGAGAACCAGAAAACCGACGCTGCCAGTGAGGGCAATGCAAACATAGTTTGCAAATTGCCGAGCGGCGAGGAGGAAGGCGAAGCCAAACTTCAGAGCGCATCCCTGCGGGATGCTCTGGCCGTGTCTGCCCGATTGGGTTGGGCTGGATTTTCGGCGGGCGCGCTATTATGTGGCGAACTACCTTTAAGCGCGCCCACCAGGAAAATCACAGCCCAACGAACAAGGCGGAGATAACCCGTGGTCGTCCCATGGGGACGACCTCTGCAAAAGTTCTTTGGGTACCTTTCTTTCAAGAAAGGTACGGTTCCGTCCGGCACAAAGAGATAGAATACAAAAATCGATGATGCAATATCCGACGATCGGACGATACGTCGAGACCCTTTCGAATCCCGATGGGCTGTTTCGCAGCCTGTCGGGACTTTCTGTATCCCATCCCGTCGAATTCTCGGCCGGAGCCTACGGCGCAGTTTTCCGTGTCGAAGTAGACCGGCGGCCCCACGCCTTGAAATGCTTTACGCGCCACCAGCCCGGTCGGGCAGACGCCTATCGGCGTATTGTGCGGGCCCTGAACCAGGCCCGGCTTGGAGGCGGAGCAGGCGAGCGGCATCTCGTTTCGGTCGAGTGGTTGGACGACGAGATGATCGTTTTCGACGACGACGATCGGGCAGCCCGTTTTCCCGCCCTGCTGATGGAGTGGGCCGACGGAGAGACCCTGACGAAACGGATGGCCGCAGCCGTTGCCGCAGCCGATACGGAAGAGTTGAAACGGTTGTCCGAGGCTTTCGACCGGCTGGCCTTGTGGCTCTTGTCACAACCCTTCGCCCACGGCGACCTGAAACCCGACAACCTGATCGTCCGTCCCGACGGCGAATTGACCCTGATCGATTACGACGGTCTCTATCTGCCCGAGATGGCCGGCGAGCGGGCACGGGAGAACGGAACCGAAGGGTTTAGGCTGCCGGATCGCGGCGGCAGCGTGTTCGACGAGCGGATAGACGACTTTGCGATCGCTCTGATTAGCCTGACATTGCGGGTTTTGGCCCGTTGGCCCGAGCTGTACGACCGGTTCCGTCCTTCGACCGGCATGTTGTTCGAACCGGCAGCGTTGGTGGCGGGCCGTTGTCCGGTCGACGATTTTCTTCGGCATACCGAGTGGGCTGCCGACCCCTTGTTGGTGGCCCTGAAGCGGGGTGAAGCACGCATCGAGAGGTTGGCCGAGCTATTGGCCGGAGAGGCTGCGCCGGTGGCTGCGTATGATTACTGCGGCGAAGCGGGACGCGAGGGGATTCGGCTGGTGCGCAGGGGAGGGAAGTACGGTTTTGCGACCGGCGACGGGACGTTGGTGGCGGAGTGTCGTTATGACCGGGCGCGGGAGTTCTCGGAGGGAGCGGCCGCGGTGTGTCTGGAGGAGCGGTGGGGCTTTATCGGGCCCGACGGCAGCTGGTTGCGGGAGCCGGAGTACGACGATTGCGGCGACTTTTCCGAAGGCATCGTGCCGGTCAGCATCGGCGGGCGTTGGAGTTATGCGGACGGGGAGTTTCGGCTGCTTTCGCGGCCGCGGTTCGACGATGCGTGGTCGTTTTCGGAGGGACGGGGAGTGGTGCGGAAAGGTTCGAAATACGGTTATGTCGGGTCGGACGGACGGATGGCGATTCCGGCGCGTTACGATTTTGCGCAGCGGTTTTCCGAAGGGGCGGCTTGTGTGATGATGAACGGATTGTACGGCTTTATCGATCGTCGGGGACGGTGGAGGGTGGAACCGCAGTTCGACTACGCGCGGTCGAAACACGACGGGCGGGCCTATGTCGAGCGCGACGGGAAGGGGTACGAGATCGAGTTGTAAAGCAATGAAAGCGGGCGATTCTTTTACAAAGAATCGCCCGCTCCGGTTTTAATCACAGTGTGCGTTACGCCTTGTTCCGAATATACTCGTCGATTGCCCGTGCCGCCTGCCGCCCGGCCCCCATGGCCAGAATCACCGTCGCCGCACCCGTCACCGCATCGCCTCCGGCAAAAACTCCCTCCCGGCTCGTCGCCCCCAGATCGCTCGCCTCGATGCACCCGCGGCGCGTCACCTCCAGCCCCGGCGTAGTCGCCGCAATCAGCGGATTGGGCGAAGTCCCGAGGGCCATAATCACCACGTTGCAAGGGATGTCGAACTCCGACCCTTCGACCGCCACCGGCGACCGCCGTCCCGATTCGTCCGGCTCGCCCAGCTCCATCCGCACGCACCGGATGCCCGTCACCCAGCCCTGTTCGTCGCCGACGATCTCCACCGGGTTGGTCAGCATCCGGAACTCGATCCCCTCCTCCTTGGCGTGGTGCACCTCTTCGCGCCGGGCAGGCAGCTCGGCTTCCGACCGCCGGTAGACGATAAAGGCCTCTGCTCCCAGCCGTTTCGCCGTCCGCACGGCGTCCATCGCCACATTCCCACCCCCGACGACAACCACCCGGTCGCCTGTATAGATCGGCGTGTCGTACTGCTCGTCATAGGCGTGCATCAGGTTCGTGCGGGTCAGAAATTCATTGGCCGAGACCACTCCGTTGAGGTTTTCGCCCGGAATGCCCATGAACCGCGGCAGCCCTGCTCCCGAGCCGATAAAGACCGCTTCGAACCCCTCTTCGTCCATCAGCTGATCCACTGTCACCGTTCGTCCCACCACCACGTCCGTCTCGATCTTCACTCCCAGCCGGCGGACATTTTCGATCTCCGGCTCCACAACGCCTTTTTTCGGCAGCCGGAACTCTGGAATCCCGTATTCCAGCACCCCGCCCGGCCGGTGCAGCACTTCGAAAATCGTCACCTCATATCCTAATTTGGCCAAGTCCGCCGCGCAGGCCAGACCCGCCGGCCCCGAGCCCACGACGGCCACCCGGTGTCCGTTGGCCGGTGCCGCTTCGGCCAGTGTCAGGCGGTGCTCCCGCCCCCAGTCTCCCACGAAGCGTTCCAGCTTGCCGATCGCCACCGGCTCTCCCTTTACGCCCAGAATACACGACCCTTCGCACTGACTCTCCTGCGGGCAGACCCGTCCGCAGACTGACGGCAGCAAGGAATCCTGCGCAATAACCCGCGCCGCTGCGGAGATATCTCCGTTGACGATGCAGCGGATGAAGTCCGGTATTCCGACCGATACCGGGCACGCCTCGACGCATCGCGGTTTTTTACAGCCGAGGCACCGGCTCGCCTCCAACGTCGCCTCGTCGAGGTCGTAGCCGTAGCAGACCTCTTCGAAATTGGTCGCCCGCACTTTCGGGTCTTGCTCCCGTACGGGAACTCTGGGTATCTTGTTCGCCATGTTCGTTAATTTTCAAATCGTTACAACCCGATATTACACTTGTGTCCCGCTGCGCGTTCGGCTTCGATCGCCTTTTTCCGCTCTTCGATCGTGCGGTACATGCCCTGTCGCCGCATCGCTTCGTCGAAATCGACCTGATGGGCGTCGAATTCCGGCCCTTCGACGCAGGCGAAGCGGGTCTTCCCGCCGACGGTCACCCGGCAGGCGCCGCACATCCCGGTGCCGTCCACCATCAGGGTGTTGAGGCTCACGATGGTCGGTATGTGGAGCTCTTTGGTGGTCAGGGCGACGAATTTCATCATAATCATCGGCCCGATGGCTACCACGCAATCGAAATGTTTCCCGTCGTTCACGACGAGCTCTTTCAGAAGGTTGGTCACGAGCCCTTTGTATCCTTTCGATCCGTCGTCGGTGGCGATGTGCACGTTCGGGGTCAGGGTGCGGAACTCCTCTTCGAGCAGGATGAGGCTTTCGTTTTTGGCGCCGATAATGACGTCGGCCTGAATGCCCCGTTCGGCGAGCCATTTGACTTGCGGATAGACCGGTGCGGCGCCCAATCCGCCTGCGACGAAGAGGAATTTCGTGGCGGCGAGTTTCTCGGGGCTATAGTGGATGAATTCGGACGGGTGTCCGAGCGGCCCGACGAAGTCGGCGAAGCTGTCTCCCTCTTCGAGGGTGACGATCCGCATGGTGGAGGCTCCGATGGCCTGAATGACGATGGTTACGGTGCCTCGTTCGGCGTCGTAGTCGCAGATGGTCAGGGGAATCCGTTCGCCTTTTTCGTCTACGATGACGATCAGGAATTGTCCGGGCAGTGCGGCCCGGGCCACGCGCGGCGCTTCGACTTCCATCAGGTAGATGGCGGGTGCGAGCAGCCGTTTTTTCAGGATGCGAAACATATCGGTCTAAGAGTCGTTGTTTTTCGAATGACGGGGACAAAGGTAAGGAATTGGGCGGTATCTGCCTACGGAGCGGTCTTCGGATGTTGGATTCTTAACGGGTTTGTTGAATTTTGTTGGATTTATGTGCGGCCGGGCAGGCTGCGTGGAGTCGAGGCTTCCGCGCGTTTTTTGGGGTAGAGGCTGTCATAGCGAAACGTAGTTTCGCCCGTCCCTCCGGGGTCACCCGGACGCCGCCCGCGCAGGGCAGTTTCATCTGGGTCAAAGCTTGATCGCGCGCGACCGCTGGAGAAGGAAATCATTCAAACGCGTGTTTCGTGTTTGAATAAGATTTCCGCCAGCGCGCGGAACAGAGAACGGGGGTAGAGGCTGCCCATTCCGAGTGCCGGGAGGCACCGCCCGCCCGGCGTAAGGGCAGTACCCTCCTGTCTGTAAGACGCGCGCCACGCCTAAAGAAGCGATTCAACTATTTCGGCGCGAGCCGAATATAGATGAATCGCGCAAGGCGCGCGAAAAAGCGGCGGAGCGACAGTGGAGCCGCAGTGGGGCCGCAGTGGGGCGCAGTGGGGCGCACACGGGACAGTGCTTTGAGGGAGAGCGAGTAGCGCGATTCGCAGAATCGCCGTCCTCGGCGAGGGCGACGCTTTAGCGGCGCGTGGGGGGCGCGCCGAGGACGAACTTCCGAGAACGGGACGGTGGTGTGGCTGTGCTCTTGCGACCCAAAGGGTCGCAAGAGCCGGACGCCTGCCCCCGGTAGGCCCGCAACACGCCGCTCCGCGTCGAAAATTGCGATACCTCCCGGGCGTCCGCCCCGCCAAGGTCAAACAAAAGTAGGGTAGAGGCTGCCAGCAAAAACTGTTCAGTCCCGTTTATTCCGAGAGGCAGCGCAACTGAAAACCGTAGGCGCGGCTGTCTCTGTGCTGTGGAATGAACCAGGTCGTATAAAAGCCCAAAAACGTACCGTCAGTCGAATGAGAGGTGGACGACCAATGGTAACCGCCTCGACCAACGTACATCGGTTCTCCGAATCTTCCGTAGTCGCCTGCGTCACGGAGGCCCGGGGCGGGGACGCTCAGCACTTGAACCGGGCCGCCTCTACCCCAAATTTCCCCCAAGGGCGTCTTCCCGTTTATTCCGAGAGGCAGCGCAACTGAAAGCCGTAAGCCCGGTAGTTTGCGTAACTCGGACTCAGACCCGTGGTATGGATACTCAAATTCACGCCATTGTCATCGTTTGTGGCAGGCGACCAGATGTAGCCGCTGCTGCCGACACTCACCGCAGAGCCCGAGCTGGCACCACGGTAGCCCGGGGCGATACCGAATCTAAGGAAAAAATAGTATATTTGCCTATCATTAACCCCACTCGATTTCTTCATCACCCGACCAAGGCAGAGAAGCCCCATGAATACCGATACAGCTCTCCTCACCGCCGCGAAAAGACTTCCCGAGAGAACCGTCGAACGCTTGAGCGAATATCGCCGTATGTTGCTGGAGTGCTTGAAACAGGGGAAAACCCATATCTATTCCCACGAACTCGCTTCGATGCACGGCATTACCGCCGTGCAGGTGCGGCGCGACTTGATGCTCATCGGATTCAGCAGCGATACCAAAAAAGGCTACGACGTGGAGGTGCTCATCGACTTTATCGGTACCATTCTCGACAGTTCGGCCGGGTTGAACGTCGGCGTTATCGGGATGGGGAATCTCGCTCAGGCCGTGACCCACTATTTCAACGGGAAACGATCCAAACTGCGCATCACCGCCGCTTTCGACGTCGATCCGGGCAAAGTGGGACATACCGTGGCAGGGGTGCCGTGCTATCATATGGAGACCTTTGCCGAGACCGCCCGGAGGCTCGATATTCGGATCGTGATCCTCACTTCGCCCTCCTCCGTGGCGGCAGGGATGGTCGAGCCCATTACCGAAGCCGGGATACGCGGGGTGCTCAATTTCACCTCGACCCCTCTTAATTTTCCGGACGATATCTATGTCGAAGATTACGACATCATTACCCTGTTGGAAAAGGTAGCCTATTTTTCCAAAGGAGACTTTTCGGACTCCGTTGCGGTGCAGGATTAATTTCGGAGGAGGGAGCCTCTCATGGAAGTGCATTACGGATTCGAAAACCTGCCCGCGTTCACGCGCACGGCCGTCGCCGTGGGATCGTTCGACGGCGTCCACCGCGGACATCGGTTGCTGATCGACCGGCTGAACGTGGCGGCCCGCGATACGTTGGGACAGGAGGGAGCGTCGGTCGTCGTGACCTTCGATCCGCACCCGCGGTTCGTGCTGCGGGGAGAGAATCGGTTGTTGAGCACGCTGCCCGAAAAACTCGACCTGCTGGCCGAGACCGGAATCGGACATGTCGTGGTCGTCCGTTTTACCCCGGAGTTCAGTCGGATCGACAGCGAAACCTTTACGCGCGACTATCTGAGAGGGTTGTTGCGGGCCGAAATCGTCCTCTCCGGCGAAGGACACCATTTCGGACACGACCGCTCCGGGTCGATCGAAGCGTTGGAACGGGACGGCATTCATACAGCCAACCTGGGGCGGTACGAAGCGATCAGTTCGACCGCGATCCGGGAAGCGATCGAGGCCGGAGAGATCGAGAGGGCCGACCGGATGCTCGGTGCGCCTTACCTGATTCGGCGGGATACGCTTTCCGATCCGACGAAACTGCTTCCGCCGGCGGGTGAATATCGAGTCTGTTTCCCCGATTGCGGTTCGGGCGAGGAGCGTCTGTACATCGACTCTTCGCTGGCCGGTAGGCAGGATTTGCCGCTCCGCGTCCGAGTGCTTGGAAAATAACGGCAGATCGTTTATATTTGTTCATAGATCGAACCTCGTTCGCAGCGGGCGACCCATTGCTCTTTGCCGATGAAAGAAACGAATAAACTTTACACAATATGCGACTGATCATCGAACCCGATTATGCCCACCTTTCGCGTTGGGCGGCCAATTACATTGCGCACAAAATCAACGCTTTCGCTCCTACGGCTGATAAGCCGTTCGTCCTGGGGCTGCCTACCGGTTCCACGCCGCTGGGGACGTACAAAGAGTTGATCGCGCTTCATAAGGCCGGGAAGGTCTCGTTTGCCAACGTGGTGACTTTCAATATGGACGAATATTGCGGGATTCC
Source organism: Rikenella sp. (assembly GCF_056799795.1). Lineage (NCBI taxonomy): Bacteria > Pseudomonadati > Bacteroidota > Bacteroidia > Bacteroidales > Rikenellaceae > Rikenella > Rikenella sp. The sequence goes on along the minus strand of NZ_JBQIQO010000012.1, from coordinate 43,450 downwards.
GAAAGAACATCCGCAGAGCTACTATACGTTCATGTGGAGCAACTTTTTCAACCACGTCGATATCAAACCCGAAAACGTCAATATCCTGAACGGCAATGCGGCGGATCCGGCGGCGGAATGTGCGGCTTACGAGGCTAAAATCGAGTCTCTGGGGGGGATTCAGCTCTTTATGGGCGGGATCGGGCCGGACGGTCATATCGCTTTCAACGAACCGGCCTCGTCGCTGACGTCGCGGACGCGGATGAAGACTTTGACGCTGGATACCATTATCGCCAACTCCCGGTTTTTCGATAACGACGTCAATAAAGTGCCGAAAACGGCGCTCACGGTGGGTGTGGGGACGATTATGGCGGCTCGGGAGGTGTTGATCCTCGTGAACGGGCATGGGAAGGCGCGGGCCCTGCGGCACGGGGTGGAAGAGGGGATCAATCACATGTGGACGATCAGTGCTTTGCAGCAGCATCCGCACGGGATTATCGTGTGCGACGAAGATGCTACTTCGGAGTTGAAGGTCGGTACCTATAAATACTTCAAAGACATCGAGAGTCGGAATCTCGATCCGGAGACGCAGTTGTAGTTTCTCGATTGGGGCAACATGGCATCCGCCTTTTCTCTGCCGGTTTTGGGCCGGTAGCAGAAGAGGCGGATTTTTTGTGAGCAGACTTTCTGTAGGATTTTCCCACCCCTGGCTCATCGCGAACAACGATTGGTTGAGGCTGCCGCGAGTTGTTGAGGTAGAGGCTGCTATTTGCCCACCGCGGGTACGCGGGGCCCGCCCGGCTGACGCGTTCGCGTCATGGCGGGCGGCCGTTACTATTCCTTCTTAGCCTAACCGCGCGCGACTGCTGGAGTAGGAAATCATTCAAAGTGTCTTGCGCTTTGAATAAGATTTCCGCCAGCGCGCGGACAAAGAATGGGGGTAGAGGCTGCCAGTTGAAATGCGCAAGCATTTCCCGTCCACGGGACGTGGGGCCCGCGCGGCCCGAGCGCAGTACCCTCCCGTAGCCAAAGACGCGCGCCACGCCTGAAGAAGCGATTCAGCGATTTCGGCGTGAGCCGAATATAGATGAATCGCGCAAGGCGCGCGAAAACGCGGCGGAGCGGTAGCGGAGCCGCAGTGAGGCTGACACGGGGCGGAGAACTGGGGCGAACTTTGGGCTGGAATTTGGGCCGAGAGCGAGTAGCGCGATTCCAGAGGAATCGCCGTCCTCGGAGCGCAGCGAACGCCGAAGGCGGGCGCCGGGGGGGCGCGCCGAGGACGAACTTCGCAGAATGGGGCGGTGCAGTTGCTGCTCGCAGAGCTGCGCGGGCCGAAGCCTCCGACCGCGGAGTTCCGCAACTGATGTTGCTGTGGGCCCCGCAGGCTTCGACCACTTGAACTGAGAGCGAGTAGCGCGGTTCTCCGAACCGTCGGCCTCGTCGCCCAGCGGCTTTGCCGCTCAGGGGGATGGGCGACAGGCCGAACCCGAGAGACTCAGGGCGAACTGTTTGCCGTGCTCTTGCGACCCGCAGGGTCGCCGGGCTTGTGCGCTGGGCCTTCGGCCCACCCGGGGAGCGCGCAGCCCGAACCTGACAGTCATGGACGGTGAATGGATGCTTTGCTCTTGCGACTCGCAGAGTCGCGCGGGCCGGACGCCTCCCACCGGGAGGCCCGCAACACGCCGCTTGCGCGCTGAGAAGAGTTGCCGTTCCTCCCGGGCGTCCGGCTCGCTTTGCTAAGGAGGTAGTGAATTAGGGATTGAGGGTCGGAGCCAGCGTGGCCGGAAACGAGCTCTGCGAAGTTGCAGGCCTACGCCTGGGGTGGCTCCGGCCCGGGCGGTTCTTCGAACCGCAGGAGGCAGATCAAAGAATAAACAGGGTAGGGCGGCTTGTCCTTTGGGTAGAGGCTGCCCTTATTTTTAGGGTAGACCCGGCCATCAAAAGACGCTGTGCGTCCGTTTATTCCGAGAGGCAACGCAGCTGAAAACCGTAGGCGCGATGGCTCGCGTTGCTGGGATTGAAGTAATATGGCCGGAAAGCTAAATAGAAGGCTGAAATTTGGCTGATCGATGAAGACCTGCTTGCTCCGTGTTCTCCGGCGCTGTCCATCGAGCCTGAGTTGGCGTGGCGGAAGCCCGGGGCGGCGAAGCTGTTCTGTTGCGGAAAAAAAAGAGCGTCAGGAGATAAAATCCTGACGCTCTTTCGATGATATCCGAAGCGCGAAGCGGTTACCTCACCTGTAAAGTCAATGTCGCCCCCCTGACACCTGGTGCCGTCGCTTCGAAAACGATCTTACCCGGAGCCTCCGCACTCTGCACGATCGCCGTCAACTGACCGCTGAAAAGTTTCATCTGCGGCAGGTGGAACAGCTCCAGCGAAGCCGGATTCCCGTTCGCCGCCGCCCGGTAGCTCCCCGCGCCCTTCACCTTGAATTTGATCTCGCGCGTATCGTCCGGACACAAGTTGCCATCCCGATCCACCACCCGCACGTTGATAAACGAAAGATCCCGGCCCGTCGCATCCAGCACCGTGCGATCCGCCGCCAATTCAATATGGTGGGGTTTCCCCGCCGTATGTATCTCCTCGGTCGCCACCGCCCGGCCCGTCGAGTCGTAAGCCACCACACGCACCGTCCCCGGCTCATATTTCGTATCCATCCACATCAGCCGATAGCGTTTCTGCCGTTCGAACGATGCCTGCGCCTCCTTCGTATAAGAACCCTCCACCTTGATCGTCGTATCTTTTGTGCGAATCCCCTGGCTCACCCCATTGATAAAGAGCTCGGCCGACGGGTAATTCGTGTAGACGAAGACCGGAATCGTATCTCCGATCCGTTCCTCCGGCCACGTCCAATGCGGCAGGATATGCAGCGTCTCGGCAGAAGGGTTCCAATGGCTGCGATAGAGGTAATAGCGGTCTTTCGGAATCCCCGCCAGGTCGATGATGCCGAACAGCGAACTGTGGCTCGGCCAATTCGTATAGTACGGCGTCGGCTCGCCCAGGTAGTCGAATCCCGTCCAGACGAACTCCCCGAAAGCATACGGCAAATCCTCGTGCTGGATGAAATCGTCCTCCGGCAGGTTCGACCACCCGCAGTGTTCCACATCGTACGACGAGGCCTGATGATCCGGATAGGTCTTCATCGCCGCCCGCACCACCGGGAATTTGTAGACCCCGCGCGAACTGACCGTCGATGCCGTCTCCGTTCCCAGAATGATCCGTTGCGGCAGCTTACGGTAATTCTCCGGATACATGAACGGCCGGTAGTTGAATCCCGGCACCTCCATCACCGCCGCGAAGTTGTTGTTGATCACCGCTCCCGGATTGTCCATCCCCTGCGTCACCGGCCGCGTCGGGTCTTCGCGGTGCGCGATCGACTGCAACCAGTGCGCGATCTTCGCGCCGTGTTCCATCCCCTGCTCCGGCACTTCGTTGCCGATGCACCACATCACCACGCTCGGTGAGTTGCGGTAATGCCGGATCACATTGACCAAGTCTTTTTCCGCCCACTCGTCGAACAGCCGGTTGTAGCCGTTCTGGCACTTCGGCGACCGCCACTCGTCGAACGTCTCGACCATCAGCATCATCCCCATTTCGTCGCAAGCCCGCACCAGCTCCGGCGCCGGCATGTTGTGCGACGTGCGGATCGCATTGGCTCCCATGTCTTTCAGCATCCGCACCTGTCGCCGGATCGCCGCCTCGTTCACCGCCGCCCCCAGCGGCCCCAGGTCGTGGTGGTTGCAGACCCCCTTGAAAACCGTTTTCCTGCCGTTGAGGTAGAACCCGTCGTCCGGCCGCACCTCGATCGTCCGAATCCCGAACGGCGTGCTGTATTCGTCCTTCAGGTCGTTCCCTTCGTACAACTTCGACACCGCCGTATAAAGTACCGGATTCTCCAAATCCCACAACGCCGGATTATCAATCACGAAATTCTGTACAAAAACGCCCCCGTCGTACTCGCTGAGTTTTGAAGTCGCCCCCGTCACCACACGTCCCGCACTGTCCAGAATCTCGGTCGCCAACCGATAACGGTTCGGCTCGAACCCCTCCGGCAACACCACCTCCGTCTTCAAGTTGACCTTCGCAAAACGGTCGTTCACCTCCGGCGTGGTGACATACGTCCCCCAAACCGGAATATGCGCCTCGTCGGTCACTACCACATGCACGTTCCGATACAAGCCCGCTCCCGGATACCACCGCGACGACTCCGGCAGGTTCTCCAGCCGCACAGCCACCGTATTATTCATCCCGTCGGCATTCAGGTACGGCGTCACATCGAAATAGAACGAGTTGTAGCCGTACGGCCACTCCCCCGCCTTTTTGCCATTGACCCACACCTGCGCGCCGCTCATCGCCCCGGCGAACTGCAAAGTGACACGTTTATCCTGTTTCGCGTCGAACTCCGGCACGTCGAACCTCGTCCGGTACCATCCGGCGCCCACGAACGGCAGACCGCCCGTTCGTCCGGCATGTTCGCTGGGCTCGACCTGTCCGTCCTGCACGATGGCGACGTTCTGTCGGTCGTTGTTTGGGTTGAACGGCCCGTAGATCGCCCAGTCGTGCGGTACCGTGACGCGTTGCCACCGGCTGTCGTCGTAGTCCGTGCGGACGGCGGTCGAGTCGTCGGTGCGGGTGAATCGCCACCCTTTTTCCAGCAGGAATTCGCGCCGGTCGGCCCGGGCGTTCGGCGAGCCCAAGCACCAGAGCCCGAGGGCCAAAAGCAAATAATGTTTCGTTTTCATCTTCGAACGGTTGGTTTTCGGGTAAAGATAACGATTTTATCGTTGCAAATTTCGTCGGCGTGCCGCCCGGCCGGGAGATTTATTTGCGGATTCGGCCCGGAATCCCTATCTTCGCCGCCGTAAGCGGGCGCACACTTCTGCGCGTCGCCGAGAGGCTCCGGTGGTGGAATGGTAGACACGAAGGACTTAAAATCCTTTGGCCATTGCGGCTGTGCGGGTTCAAGTCCCGCCCGGAGTACCCGACGGGCGGTCGATCGACGGATCGACCGCCCGTTTTGTTTTCGGCTAAGAACGGATTTTAGAGCCACTTCCGAAAAAATGTGCCTCTCCGTCGATCAGAAAAGAGCCGGGAGGGCTTGCATTTCGCGGGATTTTACTATTTTTGGCCCCGAAAACTTAACCAAACATCATTATGAAACAACTGCTCGAAAAGATCGCCGCTGAGATTGCGAACTTTCAGGAAAACGCTGCTTTGCAGAGCGAAAAAGGGAACAAAGCTGCCGGGACGCGTGCGCGTAAAGCTACGCTGGAACTGACCAAACTGATGAAAGAGTTCCGTCAGGTATCGCTCGAAGAATCGAAGAAGTAAGGCGATTTTTGCGACTCGCAAAAATGCGACGAGCGCTTTTCCGACCCGGTCGGAAAAGCGCTCGTTCTTTATACACAGGCGCAGAGGGCCGTGCTGCATGGCAGCCCGCTACAGCAAAGCCTTGATGTCCCGGATGATCCGTTCGGCCAACGCCTCGGCCGCTGCCTTGTCCCGGCTCTCGGCATAGATCCGGATGATGGGCTCCGTATTCGATTTGCGCAGGTGCACCCACTCGGTCGGAAAATCGATCTTCACCCCGTCGATGTCGTTCACCTTTTCCGACGCATACTTCGCCTTCATCTTCGCCAGAATGCCGTCCACGTCCGTCCCCGGCACCAGATCGATCCGGTTTTTCGAAATGTAGTAAGCCGGGTAGGTCGCCTTCAGTTCCGACAGCTTTTTACCCGTCTTCGCCAGATAGGTCAGCAGCAAAGCCACCCCGACCAGCGCGTCCCGTCCGCTGTGCAACGCCGGATAGATCACCCCGCCGTTCCCCTCGCCGCCGATGACGGCATTCGTCTCGCGCATCTTCGTCACCACATTTACCTCGCCCACCGCTGCCGCGGCATACGAACCGCCGTAACGTGCCGTTACGTCCGCCAGTGCCCGCGACGAGCTCAGGTTTGACACTGTATTACCCGGCGTCTGTGACAGCACGTAGTCCGCCACCGCCACCAAGGTGTACTCCTCGCCGAACATCGTTCCGTCTTCGTTGATCAGCGCCAGTCGGTCTACGTCCGGATCGACCACGATCCCCAAATCCGCCCCCACGGCCGGCACGCAGGCCGAAATCTCGGTCAGGTGTTCCGGAATCGGTTCCGGGTTGTGCGCGAACCGACCGTCCGGCGTACAGTTCAGCTCCACCACTTCGACCCCCATCGCCTTCAGCAGTTCCGGCATCACGACGCCTCCCACCGAATTGACCGCATCCACCACCACCTTGAACTTCGCGTTCCGCACCGCCGCCACGTCCACCAACGGAAGCGCCAGCACGGCATCGATATGCTGCCGGTCGTACGACTCCCGGGAGACGACGCTCCCGATGCCGTCGATTTCGGCGAACGCATATCCGTCCGTCTTCGCAATCTCCAACACCCGCGCCCCTTCGGCCGCATTGAGGAATTCACCCTGCCGGTTGAGGAGCTTCAGGGCGTTCCACTGCTTCGGGTTGTGGCTGGCCGTGAGGATGATCCCGCCGTCCGCCCCGTGCCCCGTCACCGCCATCTCGGTGGTGGGGGTCGTCGCCAGTCCGATCGCAATCACATCCACGCCGCAGGCCATCAGCGTTCCTTCGACGATGTCGGATACCATCGCGCCCGAAAGCCGTGCGTCGCGTCCCACCACGACCCGCAGTCTGCGTCCCGCCTGCGCCGCTTCCGGCGTCTGTTCGGCCAGCCACCGGCTGTACGAAGCCGTGAATTTCACTAAATCGAGCGGCGTCAGCGCATCGCCCGGCGTACCGCCGATCGTGCCGCGAATCCCCGAGATGGATTTGATCAGAGTCATGATTATAAACCGTTTTTGTTTTAAATTAAGCGGCAAGTTAGTAATTTAGCCGGACTTATCGTCGCTCAGTTTATGCAATTCGGTACATTCTTTCGGGAAAATCTGCGTCTTTCGTTCGCTTCGATCGTCGGCAACCGGCTCCGTTCGATCCTGACGATCACCATCATTGCGATCGGGATTCTGTCGTTGGTGGGGATCGTCACGGCCATCGAGTCGATCAAGGAGAGCCTGGTCGAGTCGTTCGCTTCGATGGGCACCAACAACTTTTCGATCCGCGACCGGCAGATGTTCAGTATGGGCCGCAACGTGCGTACCCGGAACGACAATTTCATTCCGTACAAACAGGCCTGCGAGTTCCGCGACCGTTTCGAACTTCCTGCCACCGTCTCGTTGTCGATGTATCTGGGCGGCGGGGCGACGGCGCGATACGGATCGAACGAGACCAACCCGAACCTGACGGTCGCGGCGTTCGATGAAAACGGGTTGCAGAATGCCGGTCTGGAGCTGGCCGAGGGGCGCAGTTTCTCCAAACAGGAGGTCGAGCGGGGCGATGGGGTCATCATCATCGGGAGCAAGATCGCCGAACAGCTTTTTCCGAACGGCGAGCGGCCGGTCGGAAAAATGATTACGGTTTCGGACAGCCGCTACGAGGTGATCGGGGTGCTGGCCTCCCGGGGCAGTAACTTCGGGATGAACAACAATGAGGGGTTGCGGACGATCGTTCCGATTACGACGGCGCAGCGGACTTTCTCCTGGATTCGGGCCAGCACGGCGATTACGGTGACTCCGGCCGATCCGCGGCTGTTGGATTTGGCGATAAGCGAGGCAGAGGGGTTGTTCCGTTCGATCCGGCGGCTGGGAGCGAACGAAGCGGCGGATTTCGAGGTGGAACGGAGCGATGCGATGATCGAGTTGTTGGCCAACGATTTGGCGACGGTCACGCTGGTGGCGTCGATCGTGGGGATTATCACGCTGCTGGGCGCGGCGGTGGGGTTGATGAACATCATGCTGGTGGCGGTCAATGAGCGGACGCGCGAGATCGGTACGCGGATGGCGTTGGGGGCCAAACCGCGGATGATCCGGCAGCAGTTTCTCTTCGAGTCGATTCTGATCAGCCAGTTGGGAGGCGTCTGCGGCATGGTGCTGGGGATCGGATGCGGCAATCTGATCGCTCTCGTGACGGACGGGGCTTTCGTGGTGCCTTGGGGGTGGCTGCTGATCGGGCTGGGGTTGTGTCTGGTGGTGGGGATCGGGTCGGGCTACCTGCCGGCGCGCCGGGCGGCGGGGTTGAATCCGGTCGAGGCGTTGCGGTACGAATAAACACAATGCGGGCGGCTTGGAATAGGCCGCCCCGGGCTATCGCCATCGGGATACGGGTACTCCCGGTGATCAGGGTAAATATGGATATAGTTGGTCTTCTTTAACCAACGGTACAAACGGTGCATTCTTGGATTTCGGTACCCAAGCGCTTTATCCTGAATTTATGTACTATCGCGGCTACGGTTTTCAGTTGCGTTGCCTCTCGGAATAAACAGAGAAAACCGTCCCGGGCTACCGCGACTGCGGCTACTATGGACGAGGAGGCCAGTCTGACGGCGTCGGCCACCGCGGGTTCAGCTGGTCTTCTACAACAGGCGAAGTCTACAAGTTGGACTTGTATTTCAATTCGCAGACTCTCAACACCAGCCACTCGGACGGCCGCGCCTTCAGTCTTCAGTTGCGTTGCCTCTCGGAATAAATAGGGTGCCGCTCGGCACGCGAACCGGGGTAGTCTGGGTTTCAATTTAGGGTAGAGGCTGCCTGTTTTGGGATTAGGGCCGAGGCTGCCATCAAAAGACGCTTAGTGTCCGTTTATTCCGAGAGGCAACGCAACTGAAAACCGTAGGCACGATAGTTCGGATTGCTCGGGTCGAGCTCCCTGGTGCCGAAAAACAGAAATCTCCCCTGGTCGCGATGGGACGATGAAGAATAGCTGTATCCGTTTCGACAGCTCTCTGTCGGCGCGCCTGACTGTGCGGAGCGGTAGCCCGGGGCGGCGATTGAAAGCCGGTCGGGACTATCCGCAGCCTCGCGGAGGATCGCCCCTCGGAAAGCTGTTGCGGATGAAACGGGAAAACGTTATCTTTGTCCGATATCTCCCCCTTGCGGGAGGCTTTTGCAATGAACATGAACGGAATGAGAAAGTTGCGATTCGACAGGCGGGTGCTCATGGCGGCGATTCTGGTCGTCGGGCTGGCGGGCGGATGGTCTTGTGCGAAGAAAGCGCCCGATGTGACGGCCGGGCTGGCGCGCGAGACCTTTGAAGCGTGGGTGGCCAAGTATGCCCCGGCGGCTTATGCCAATCCCTGTCAGGACGTCTATGTCGAATTCGTCGAACGGGGGCCTGAGGGCGGGGCGGTACCGGTGTTGGGGTACAGCTGGCTGACGCTCGATTATACCGGAAAGACCCTCGACGGAACGGTGTTCGTCACCCGGTCGGATTCGATCTCGAAACGGGTCGGGAAATTCTCCTATATGACCCATTATGCCGACGACTTCCTGGAGTTTTCGACCTCGTCGACCAAACTGTGCGACGGATTGAGACAGGCTTTGCAGACGATGCGCGTGGGGGATTCGGTGAAGGTCTATATCCCGATGAACAAAGGATATGCTGCCGGCATGGGGATGAACAGTGCCTATGCGGGAGAGAGCGGTGTTACTTATGCCATGATGCCCATTATGTTCGAGATGCGGCTGCGGGACCTGACCATGTCGCCGTTCGTCTGGGAGCGGGATTCGGCCGAACGGTATGCGCGTCAGCATTGGGGGACGGACTATCGGAACGATACCGTGGGGATGTTCATGCACATCGAAAAACACAACCCGACGGGAGATACCATTACGAAAGACTCCTCGGTGTATGTCTTTTACGAAGAGTACTTTATGGACGGTTTCCTGGCCGCGACCAACGTGGATACGGTGGCGGCGAAATGGCACTTTACGGCCACTTCGTCGAACGGCGAGTTGAATGAGACGGCGTATGATCCGTTGTTGTTGCAGGGGAGCGCGGGGGCGAATGCTTCGACGAATAAAGTGTTGTATATCGCGGTGCAGCGGATGCGGAAAGGCGAGGTGGCCGAAGTGGTGACGGTTTCGACCTGGGCGCAGGGGGATGCGGGGAGTACGAACGTGACGCCCGAGGTATTGCCTTATCAGCCGATGCGGTACCGGATTCGGGTACTGGAGAAGTGGCCGGAAGAGGATGAAGATGAGGAGGCGGATAAGTGATTCTGGCCCCGAATATTAGAAAAGGATGAAGATGGCGGGACGCTTTTCGAAGAGAGGCGCCCCGCTTTTTTTCCACTCCGCGATTCGTTGCGAACGGACGTACTGATCCGGTTCCGCCAGGTCGCAGGCCACGCAAAGATGGGTTTCGGCGCTGCAAACCGCCAATAAATCGTCGAACAGTTTGCGGTTCCGATACGGCGCTTCGATGAAAATTTGCGTCTGACGCTCTTCGTGCGCCCGCCGTTCGAAACGGCGGATAGCACGCTGCCGTTCCGGTGCCTTCACCGGCAGGTAGCCGTTGAAAGCGAACGACTGTCCGTTGGCTCCCGAAGCCATCAGCGCGAGGGTGATCGAGTTCGGGCCGACGAGCGGTACGACCTCGATCCCGTGCCGGTGAGCCGCGGCGACCAGCAGCGCGCCCGGGTCTGCGATACAGGGAAGTCCCGCTTCCGACATCACGCCGATGTTTTCGCCCCGTTCGAGCAGCGGTTCCAGCATCGGCGCCACTGCTTCCGGCGGCGTGTGTTCGTTCAACTCCGTGAAGACCAACTCGTCGATCGGTCGCCGCAGTCCGCTCCGGGCCAGAAAACGCCGCGCCGTGCGCGTGTTTTCCACCACGAAATAGCCGATCTCGTCCAACAAACGTCGGTTCCCGGCCGGCAAGGTGATGTCCCACGAGGCATTTTCGCCGATCGGCGTCGGTATCAGATACAATTTTCCCATGTCGATGAAATCCGGAGGGCGGATGTGTAAGTCAGGTGTTTCAAATTATCCCACATCGAGCCGCACGACGGTAATCCCCGCCCCGCCGAACTCCTCGTGTTCGTCGGTGGCCGAAACCACCAGCGGCACCGTCCGCAAGTAGCGGCGCACCTCCTCCTTGAGCGCCCCCGTCCCCTTGCCGTGCAGGATCGTCACCTGCGGGAAGCCCAGCATAATCGCCTCGTCCACAAAAGCTTCGACGCTCTGCAACGCCTCCGCCGCCCGCATCCCGCGGATATCCAACTGCTGCTTGAAGTTGAGCCGCTTTTTCGACGTGTCATAGCTCTCCGCCGCCGTGGATGCCATCGGGAAGGAGGAGCCGCTTTTCCGTTGCAATTTCTTGTATTCCGTGTGGGAGACGATCTCCAGCCGACTCTTGTCCACCACGGTCGTTACGTGTCCGAACGCCACCGTCGCCTTTCCCGAACCTTGCAAGGCGAGCACCTCGCCCGCCGCCTGTTGTCCCTTGATCCGGACATGAAATCCCACTTCAATCTCTTTGGGTTTGGCCGGTTTCTCCGGCGCAGTGCTCTCATCCGTCTCCTCCGCTGCCGCACGTTGCGCCTTTCGCTCTTTTCGTCGCTGTTCGCGCTCGCGCAACTGTTTCATCTTCCGGGCGATCGGATCGTCGGCCTCCGATGTCGGCAATGCCGCCGTCTCGCTCCCCGCGATCAATGTGCGGAAGGCGTCGAATTCTCCCCGCACTTCTCTCGTGCGCTCCCGTTCGGCCTGGGACTCGCGAATCTCGCGGATCGTGCGCTCGATCCGACGATTGGCCTCTCCTAAAAGCCGTTCCGCCTCCGCGCGAGCCTCGTTCAATATCTTCGCTTTCTCTGTCTGGATCTCAGACAGTTGAAGCTCGTATTGAGCCGCCGTCCGGTCTATGTTTTTCTCGGCCTGCCGAATCCGTTCGCGTTTCGATTCCCAGTACCGCTTATCCCGCGCCGCCTCTCGGATGTGTTTCTCGGCATTGGCCTGTGCCGCGCCGATCTTTTCCCGCGCTGCCTGAACGATCTCTTCGGGCAAACCCACCTTCCGCGCGATCTCGAATGCGAACGAACTCCCGGGCCGTCCCATCTCCAACCGAAACAGCGGGCGGATGTTCTGCAAGTCGAACGCCATCGCGCCGTTGGCGATCCCCGCCGCTCCCGCTGCGTAGTACTTCAGGTTGGCGTAGTGGGTGGTGATAATCCCCCGCACGTGTCGCTCTTCGAGCCGCTGGAGCACCGCTTCGGCAATCGCTCCGCCGGTTCCCGGCTCGGTGCCCGAACCGAACTCGTCGATCAGCACGAGCGACCGTTCGTCGGCACTCCGCAGCACGGTCTTCATGTTCACCAGGTGCGAGGAGTAGGTCGAAAGGTCGTTGTCCAGCGACTGCTGGTCGCCGATGTCGATAAAGAGGCTGTCAAAAATCCCCATCCGGGAGTCGCTCTCCGCCGGCACCAGCCAGCCGCATTGCAGCATGTATTGCAGCAGTCCCGCCGTCTTCAGGCAGACGGACTTCCCGCCCGCGTTGGGCCCCGAGATTAGGAGGATATACTTCTCCGCGGTCAGCGTCAGGTCGAGCGGAACGATCGCCTTCTGCTCCCTCTTCAAGGCCGCTTCAAGCAGCGGATGGCGGGCCTGATGCAGATGTATGGTCGCCTCGTTCCGCAGTTCGGGCAGTCCGGAGTCGGTCTGTACCGCATACCGGGCCTTGGCTTCGATGAAGTCGAGGTCGGTCAGCAAATCGCCGGCCCGAAGCAAAGCGGGGAGTTCCGGCCGGAGCCGGTCGGCGAAGGCGGTCAGGATGCGCACGATTTCGCGCCGCTCTTCGTTGGCGAGCTCGCGGAGCTCGTTGTTGAGTTCGACGACTTCGATGGGCTCGATATAAGCGGTGCGTCCGGTCGCCGATTCGTCGTGCACCAGCCCTTTGATTTTCCGTTTATTGACAGCAGCGACCGGAATCACGGTGCGACCGTCGCGCACCGATACTTCGCTCCCCGCCTCGACCCATCCGGCGGCCTGGGCCTGTCGCAGAATAGCCTGAAGCCGTTTGTCCGCCTGCGAGGCTTTTTCGTATTGTGCCTGTCGCAGTCGGGCGAGCTCGGGCGACGCGTGGTCGCGAACGAGACCGCTCTCCGGGTCGATCAGTCGCCCGATCTCCCGGTGCAGCAGGGTGAAGTCTTCGACCGTCGCCGTGCGTTCGCCGAGCAGCGGATAGAGTCGGGAGGTGGCATCGCCTCCTTCGTTTCCCCGCCGAAAGAAGCCGCTCAGCAGGCCGATCTGCTCCAAAGCCCGTTGCAGATCGACCAGTTGCGCCGGTTCCAGATAGGTGTTTTCGATCCGGAGCCGGCGCAGAAAGGTGTTGATATCGGTGTAATGACCGCCCGGATAGTCGCCCTCTGCGGTCAGGATGTCGCGCATTTCGGCGGTTTCGCCCAAGATGCGGGCGAGGGTCGGGAAATCGGTGGTGAACGCAGCATCGCGCACATGCTGCCGTCCGGTGTCGGTGCTACACAACAGCGAAACAGTGTCCCGAATCTGTGCGAATCCGATGCGCTGTTCGAAATCGTGCGGATAGATCATGGTCAGTCGTTCTTTCTGCCGAATACCGAGAAGTGGATATACCGTCCTGGTCGAGCCTTCATGTCCTGCAACAAAAAGGTCAGATCGTTCGACGCCTGGGTCAGATTGTCGTACAGTTGCCGGTCGTAGATCAGTTTTCCTGCGCTCCCCTCCGCGTTATTGATCGCCGCGAGCGCATCGTCGAGCCGTTTCACCGCCGTCGTCGCGTCGTTCAGCAAGGTAGGCAGTCCGACGCTCAGCGTGTCGGCCATCCCTTCGACCCGTTCGACGATATCGGTCATATGCGGCGCCGCTTCGGCCAGCTGGCTCGACAAGCGGTTCAGGTCGGCCAGCGTCTGCCGTAAATCTCCCGCCACCATCGCGTCCAGATTGCCGCTGATCGAGTTGGCATGGGCCAGCACGCCCGACAAATTGGCTACATTTTCCTCGCTCAGTACCGCATTGATCCCGTCCAGCGCCTTCGAGATGCGCGTAACGAGCGTCGTCGCCATCTCCTTGAGCTGGTCGTACTCGGTATTGACCATTTGCAGGATGCCCTGTTCCATCAGCGACCGAATGGTGTCGCCGTCCGCCAGCGTGCTTTTTTCGGAGCCCAGTTGCAGGTCGATCACCTTGGCCCCCATCAGCGAAGCGCTGGTAATCTTGGCCTTAGAGTCGGTCGGTATGGGATAGTCGCGTTTGACGGAAAATTCGGTGACGACTTTACCCGTCTCCACATCGTACCACACCTGTTCGACCGTCCCCACCCGGAATCCCTTGATCGTGACCGGCGACGAGGCTTCGATACCGTCCGAGTTGTCGTACACGGCGTAATACGTATTGTCGCGGCTGAAAATGTCGCGGCTTTTGATGTAGTTGATACCGAGATACAGCAACAGCAACATGGCGATGCCGAACATCCCGATCCGCGCCTCGCGCGAGAATTTTTTCTTTTTCATCGTATTCTGTCTATCGGCCGGAGACGCAGAAAGTCCCGGCACGTCGAATCACCGTCCGATGGCTTCGGCCAGCGGAATCGGCTCGTCGTGCCGGAATGCGACCATAAACGCATCCGGAAAGGTGCGACGCACCTCTTTTTGCAAAAGTAACGCTTCTTCGTAAGAAAAACACTTTCCGTAGAAATATTTGTAGCGCCCGTCGATCCGCATTTCGGTGATGTGGTCGGCATAGGGCCCGAACTCGGTGCGGCTGATCCGCATCCGGGCGAGCGCGCTTTTGAGCTGGATGCGGTAGACGACATCCCGTCGTTGGGTCGGCCGCGGTCGGGCGGTCGGCGCCGGAGTTGCGACCGGGCGTTCCGCCGGTCGGGGGGCCGGTTCGGCAGCCGGTTTCCGGGCAGGTGTTTTCGCCGGGAAGTCCGGTGTGTCGGGATTCGTCTCCCGAGCAGGTTTGTGGGTCGGTTTCGGAGCTGGTTGCTGAGGCTTTTTTGGCGCCGCAGCCGGTTCTTTTCTGGTTGGCGGCGGAGTGGACAACGCCCGGCTGTCGGTCTGTGTCTTGTACGCTTTCACTGCCCGGAACAGCGCGGCGGCGATCTCCTCTTGTCCCGCCTGAGATCCTAAATATTTAGCCTCCGCCGGGTTCGAAATGAATCCCACCTCGGTCAGCACGCTCGGCATCGGCGTGCGCCACAGGACGAGGAATCCCGCCTGTTTGACCCCTTTGTTCTGCCGTTTGGCCCGGGCGACGTATTGATCCTGAATCTGTTGCGCCAGCGAAAAACTCTGGCTCCGGTAGGCGTACTGCATCAGCGAGAAGAGGATCAGCGACTCCGAGGAGTTCGGGTCGTAGCCCTCGTACCGCGAAGTGTAGTCCGCCTCGAGGCCGATCACGGCGTTTTCGCGCATCACGACCGAGAGGTTCTCGTTGCCCTTGTCCTCCCCCATGACGAACGTTTCGGTGCCCGCCGCGTTCCGGTTCGGGCTGGAGTTGGTGTGGATCGAGACGAAGAGGTCGCCGTCGGCCTGTTTGGCGATTTTGCTCCGTTCGTCCAGCGCGATGAAACGGTCGTCGCGCCGCGTGTAGACCACCCGCACGTCCGGCAGCTGCTTCTCGATGAGCCGGCCGAGTTTCAGAGCGATCCCTAAGTTGATCGCCTTCTCCTGTTGTCCGTTTCCGACCGCTCCGGGGTCTTTGCCGCCGTGTCCGGGGTCGATGACGATACACCGCACGGCGCCGGTGGTCTCCTCCTGTGCGGCGCGGGCCACTCCGCCGAGCGGGGGCAGCATACTGAGCAGGAGGAAAAATACGTTCCTGAGGTGGGTGCGGAGCTTCATGCCGTACTGCTTTGCGATTCCCCGAAATTCCGTTATTTTTGCAAGTCGCTTCGCGGCTCGGCGAAGTGCGGGGGAACGAAGGACAAAAATAACCTATTTTCATCGGAATTTTGCGCGCGGCACTACGAAAACGAACTCTTTTTGCGTTTCTGCTATGGGTGGGGGCGGTTGTTACGGCGTTTCCGACGCCGGTGACAGAGGCTGCGGTTCGGTCGGCTGCGGCGGCCGATTCGGTGAAACGGGACACGCTGCCGGACATCGCCTCGCTGTTCGATACCTTGCCTCCGGTGGCGGCGGATCGGGCGGATACGGTGGCAGTGGCGGACAGTGTGGCGGCGGGGCGGGACACCTTGCCGGCGGCGCTCGGCGAGCGGAAGAGGCGCGGGAGTACGCTCTCGGAGCGGGTCACGTTCAAACAACGGGACTCGTTGGTCTACGACGTGCGGTCGGGGAATCTCAATATGTACGGCAACGGGCGGGTCGAATATACCGACCTGAAGGTCGAGGCGGAACACATCAAACTCAATCTGGACGAAAAAAACGTGGCGGCGTGGGGGTATGTCGATACCCTCTCCGAAAAGTACGTGCGGCCGAAGTTCAGCCAGTCGGATACGGATTACGAACTCGACTCCGTGCGTTATAACATCGACACCAAGAAGGCACTGATCTGGGGAGGATATACCCGCGAGGGCGAGGGGATCATCTCCGGCGGGCTGGTCAAGAAGATGCCCGACGATGTGCTGCACATGAAAGGGGGACGGTACACCACCTGCGATGCGGAGTGTCCGCACTTCTACCTCCAGATGACCAAAGGGACGGTCGAACCGAAGAAAAAAGTGGTCTTCGGGCCGGCTTATATGGTGGTCGAAGACGTGCCGATCTATCTGCTCGGGGTGCCGTTCGGCTTCTTTCCGCAGCAGGGGGCCCGGCATTCGGGCTTCATCATCCCGTCGGTCGGCGAGGAGGTGGTCAAGGGTTTCTTCCTGCGCGACGGGGGCTTCTACTTCGTTTTCAACGATTACGTCGACCTGAAACTGACCGGAGGCATCTACACCCTCGGCTCGTGGCAGGCCGGAGCGGCGTCGAGCTATCGGCGGCGGTATAAGTTCAACGGGAATTTCCAGTTCGATTTCGCCAAAGACATTTTCGGCGAGAAGGGGAGTGCGGACTACGTCAATCAGCAGAACATGCAGATCCGGTGGACGCACCAGCAGGATCCGAAGTTCCGGCCCAATTCGACCTTCTCGGCCAGCGTCAACTACTCCACGAGCAAGTACAACCGCTACAACGCGACGAACATGAACGACTACCTCTCGTCGCAGACCAGTTCGTCGATCGCCTACTCCAAAAACTGGGTCGGAAAACCGTTCTCGTTCTCGATGAACGCCAGCCATAGCCAGAATATGCGCGACAGCAGCATGTCGCTCACCTTGCCGACCTTCGTCTTCAACGTCACGCGGATCAATCCCTTCAAACGGAAAAATGTGATGGGCAAGGAGCGGTGGTACGAAAAGATCGCCTTCACGTTCCAGACCAACTTCTCGAACAGCGTCTCGAACTTCAAGCAGGACGAGTTCATGAAACGGGATATGTTCGAACGGATGAGGTTCGGGTTCCAGCACCAGTTGCCGGTAAACGCTTCGTTCAACGTCCTGAAATACCTGAACGTGACGCCGGGGTTCAACTACACCGAACGGTGGTATTTCCGCAAGATTTATCAGGACTGGAATCCGGAGACCGAACGGGTCGAAAATACCGATACCACGCACGGGTTCTATCGGGTCTACAACTATGCGGCGTCGCTGTCGGCCAATACGCGGCTTTACGGGATGTATGAGCTCGGGCGGAAAGGGAAAATTAAATTGCGGCATGTGATGACGCCGAGCGTCAGCTTCTCGTATGCGCCGAACTTCGGGAAGGAGCGGTACGGCTATTATCGTACGATCCAGAGCGACAAGCATGGTGGGACGACGACCTATTCGCCGTTCGCCAACGAAATGTACGGGGTGCCGGGGAACGGCGAGAGCATGTCGCTGGGGTTCAGTATCGGGAATACGTTGGAGATGAAAGTGCCCAGCGCGCGGGATACGAGCGGCTTCCGGAAAATCAAGATTCTGGAGGCATTCAATATCAGTTCGGGGTACAATTTTCTGGCCGATTCTCTGAAACTCAGCGTCTTCTCGGTCACCGCCCGGACGACGCTCTTCAAGGGGGTGAGTCTGAATATCAATGCTTCGTTCGACCCGTATATGGTGGACGAAACGGGGCGGCGGATCAATCGCTACGTGGCGGCGCACGGCAAGGGGCTGGCGCGGCTGACCTCGTTCAATACGGGGTTCAGCTATGGGTTCAGTTCGAAAGCGCGGCGCACGACGGGCGGCTCTTCGGGGCCGGCGGCGAGCAACAATCCGGACAACAGTACGTTGAGCGATGTCAATGCGGCGATGAACGATCCGAATCGGAACGGCGGATTTTTCAACCAGACGGAGAATCAGTATGCGGCGGCGATGCGGCGGGCGCAGTTGCTGGCCACACAGTACTATGATTTCAATATTCCGTGGAGTTTTTCGTTCAATTACAGTTTCAGTTTCAGCCGGCCGGGCAATCGGATTACGCGGTCTCAGACGGTGAGTTTCAACGGGTCGGTGAACCTGACGGAGAAGTGGGCGGTGGAGTTCGGGGCCGGGTATGACTTCGAGATGAAGAAATTGACGCCGGGGACGGTGCTGATCCGGCGTGACATGCACTGTTTCCAGGCTACGTTGTCGTGGGTTCCGATCGGTTTCCGCCAGAGCTGGACTTTCTCGCTGCGGGCGAAATCCGCACTGTTGTCCGACTTCATCAAGTATAAGAAGAGCAATAGCTTTATCGACAACTATTACACTTATTAGCGTGGTGGACGGAGGCTCGTGTGTTTGGAGAGGGTGTCTGCGTGCGGACAAAGAACGGGGGTAGAGGCTGGTAGTTGAAATGCGTAAGCATTTCCCGTCCACGGGACGTGGGGCCCGCGCGGCCTGAGCGCAGTCCCCTCCTGTAGCCAAAGCCGCGCGCCCCGCCAAAAGAAGCGATTCAGCTATTTCGGTGATAACCAAATATAGTTGAATCGCGTAGGCGCGAGTTTGATAGAAGTGGATCAAAGCTCGACCGCGCGCCACGCCTTAAGAGGGAAATAGTCAAAACTCGCTTGCGTGTTTTGACAAGATTTCCCAAGGCGCGCGAAAAAGCGGCGGAGCGAAAGCGGAGCCGCAGTGAGGCTGACACGAGGCGGAGAACTGGGGCGAGAGCGAGTAGCGCGATTCGCAGAATCGCCGTCCTCGGGCGCAGCGACGCAATAGCGGCGCGGGGGGGCGCGCCGAGGACGAATCCCATAGAATTGGGGTGTGCTTGGGGCTGAGTTTGTGCTCCCCCGTTTATTCCGAGAGGCAACGCAACTGACGACCGTAAGTGCGGTAGTACCAGTGACTGGGCTGGACAGCCTCCATGACGAAACGCAAATAAATGCCGTTCGTCCCATTGGTCGAAACCGACCAGACAGCACCCTCGTAACCGACGTTTGCCGGTTCGCCCGAACCGGCGCTGCGGAAGCCCGGGGCGGGAAACCTCTCTATAACCGATTTTTTCGGTCAATCCCTTGAAAAAGATATGAATACACTTCGAAAAGTGGTTTTCTATACCCTCGGTTGCAAACTCAACTTTTCCGAAACGGCAACCATTGCCCGACAGTTCAAAGAGGGCGGTTTCGTGCGGGCCGGAAAGGGGGAACGAGCCGATATCTGTGTGATCAATACCTGTGCGGTCACGGAACATGCCGAGAAGAAATGCCGGAATATCGTTCGGAAAGCAGTACGGGAACACCCCGGAGCCATCGTTGCCGTGACCGGATGTTATGCCCAGCTGCGGCCTCAGGAGCTGGCCCGGATTCAAGGGGTGGATATCGTGACGGGAAATCACGAGAAAGGAATGCTTTACGACCAGGTGGCCGGACTCTTGGGGCGAGGCGAGCGGACGGTCGAAGTACACGCCTGCGCCGCTGAGGAGATTCGATCGTTTTTTGCGGCTTTTTCCGTCGGGGACCGTACCCGGGCGTTTCTGAAAGTGCAGGACGGATGCGATTACCGGTGTGCGTATTGCACGATTCCGGACGCCCGGGGCGCCAGTCGCAATATCCCGGTATCGGAGCTGGTGACTGAAGCTCGCGAAATCGCAGCACGCGGAGTGAAAGAGGTGGTGCTGACAGGAGTAAATATCGGGGATTTCGGCCGGACGACCGGCGAACGTTTCCTGGATTTGATCCGTGCGCTGGAGGAGGTCGAAGGGATCGAACGCTACCGGATATCCTCCATCGAGCCGAACCTCCTGACGGATGAAGTGATCGCATTTTGCGCTCAGTCCGCGAAGTTTATGCCCCATTTCCATATCCCGTTGCAGGCGGGGACGGATCGGGTATTGCGGATGATGCGTCGGCGGTACGATACGGCGCGGTTTGCGGAACGGATCGACCGGGTGCGCGAGGCGATGCCGGATGCGTTTGTCGGGGTGGATGTGATTGTGGGTTTTCCGGGCGAGACGGAGGCGGATTTCGAGGCGGCGTATCGTTTTCTCGCTGAGCGGATACGACCGGCGTTTCTCCATATTTTCCCGTATTCGGTGCGGCCGGGGACGCCGGCGGCGGAGCTGCCGGATCGCGTTTCGCCGCAAGAGGCCGCGCGGCGGGTGGAACGGTTGGGCGAGTTGTCGGCTCGGTTGCACGGAGCGTTTTACGACCGTTTCGTCGGTTCGGTTCGTCCGGTGCTTTTCGAGTCGACGGTGCGAGAGGGACAGATGGTCGGATTTACGGACAATTATATCCGGGTCGCGATGCCGTATCGATCGGAGGCGGTGAACCGGATCGTGGCGGTCGAACTGGGAGAGGGTCGGACGACGTCGTCCGGATATGCGGGCGGCGAGGAGTGTTTGTCGGGTCGGCCGCTTGAAATAGAGTAGAGGCTGCCGGTTCGGCCCTGTTTATTCTGAGAGGCAACGTAACTGAAAACCGTAGCTGCGGCTGGTCACGTCGCTGGGATCGACTCCCGGTACACCGAAGTTCAAGAACATGCCGTAGATGCCGCTGGCCATAGAGATCCAACTGTACCCGTTTTTGCCGATGGCTCCTAACGTTCCTTCGTTAGGATAGCGGTAGCCCGGGGCGGGATCGACTCCTATTTCCGCGTCTCCGGCGGCGCTTTCCGCGTCACCTTCCGGATCAGGAAGTTTTTGAAATCCTCATCGGTCACGAAAACCCGTACCGCCTTGTCCGCCGGCAAAATCTGACGGAATTTCGCCATGTAATCCGCCATCAATTTCCGCTCGGCATCCATAACCCCCAGTACGATTTCGAACTGCCGCTCCGCATCGCGCCCCTCCCGGATCGCCCGATGTGCCGCATGCCGTTTCCGGCCCAACTCCCGCCGGGCGCTCCAATATTCGTTGTAAACCGGCCAGAAACGTTGCGATTGCTCCGGAGTGAGTTGCAGCGCATCGCTGAAAAAGCCGATTTTCAGCTCTCTGATTTCATCGGCCTGAGGCGCCCGCTCCTGCTGCGGCATCGTTTCCCGTGCCTGCGCCCCGGTTCCCGAAACACATAAGATAATCAGCCCCCCCAGAAATCCCCCCGCGTAACGAAAGAGTACGCTCCAAAAGGAATCGTTAGGTGTAAGTATGCGGTTCATTTTCAGAAAAATAGCTTGAAATTATTCGTTGTCGTTTTCCAGCAGATCCGCGAGATCGACCCCGCCGTATCCGTAGATGTCCAGATAGTCGGTCACCGCCTCCGCCAGCAACGTCTGCTGCGTCCCATCGTCCTCATCCGACAAGTAATCCTGCAACTCTTCGATGTCTTCGGAGTAGAGCCGGTATCCCAACAGCGTCTCGCTCGTCTGTCCCTCCTGTGTCAACAACTCACGCTGCTGTGCCCGATATCCCGTGAAATAGAATCCGACGGTCGCGAAAAGCACCAGACAGCCGAACGCCCCCGCCAAACCCGCCATCCGTCCCAGCCGCCCCCACCGACTTCCCCCCACAGCCGAAACCCTCTCCGCAGCCGAGTCTTCCGCGACCTGTTCGCGCAGCGTGTTCCGCAACTCCGCAAAATAGCCCTCCGGCACCCGATACGGATGCCCTTGCCGAGGCGTGGGCGACGATATGTTCCGAGGCGTGTTCATGTGTGCGATTTCTGCGTTGCTTTGTCCCTTTGACGCTCGGCCCGGAGCGGAGTTTAATCCCGGGCGGAAATTATTTTATGGCCCGGAGCCGATTATTCCCCCGAGTCGGAGGTCTCATCGAGAGTCGGGGTGAAGTCCGCCCCTGACCACTCTTCCCGCACCCACCGTTCGACCTTTGCCGCCGCGTGGTGGTACGAAGCCTTCAAAGCGCCCACCGATGTCTCCAGTACCGCAGACATCTCTTCGTAAGGCATTTCGTCCCAGTACCGCAGCGTGAAGACGGCCCGTTGTTTGGCCGGCAGCCGACTGACTGCCCGCGCCAAGGCCCGTTCGATGCCCTCACCGTCGATCATCCCTTCGCTCCCCGCGATGCGGTCGAACCCCGCGCCTCCGTCGTCTAAGGAGGCGAAAAGCCCTGACCGCCGGCTGCGCAGCAGGCTCAGCGACTCGTTGACCGCAATGCGATAGAGCCACGTGAAGAGTCCCGACTCGCCCCGAAAGTCGCCCACGGCGTTCCAAACCTTCAGGAAGACGTTCTGGACGACGTCGTCGGTGTCGTGGTGGCTCACGACCAGTTTCCGCACCGTCCAGTAGATCCGCTGGCTGTACCGATCGACCAGTTCGACGAACGCGGCTTCGCGTTCCGTCGGGTCGGCGGAGCGGAGGCGGTCGAGCAGTCGGGTGTCGTCGGTAGCGGTCATGGTCGATTCTTTTCCCTGTGAACGAGCGGGGTTATTTCAAGCGGTGGAAGTAGTAGAGTTCGTGTTCCGGCAGGAGTTCCGGGTGGAGAATGCGGATCATGTCGGCCAGCACGCGATCCGGTCGCACGACGCCGGATTCCCAGAAGTCGCTCCCTCCCTTCGGAGTGATCCGCGCATTGTTGTTGAAGACTCGCCCCTCGCGCACCACCGGCAGCCCGGCGAAACGATGATTGTCCGCTTTCAGCTGCGCCAGGTTTTGCGCCATTCCCGGCGCCAGCCAGTAGTCCGCCTCCTGCATCAGCACCCAGGCGTGTTCGGCGCTCACCGGCCGGCTGGCGTCGTTGTCCGTCCCCCGGCCGAGGTAGTCGCCTCCCGCCTCGCGCACCAATCGGGCCATATAGCTCCGATCTCCCGGCAGGTACCAGACGTCGCGATACGGCGCATTCAGCATCACTTTGGGGCGCCCCACGGCCGAACTGTCCGACGCCGGAATCCGGGTGGCCAGTTCCCGGTAACGCGCCTCGATTCGGTTGAAATACAAGATCGCTTCGTTCAGTTTCCCGGTCAGCAAACCGAACGGCACGATCCACTCCGCCCGGCCCAGCGGATCGTTCTCCAGATAGTCGGCGATATAGACCACCGGCAGCCCCAGCTGCCGCAACTTCGTCACCGCCGTGTGCTCGCCCCCCACGCCGTAGATGAAGACGACGTCGGGCCGTAGCGCGACGATGGTTTCGAAGTCGAGGTTCGTGTCGTAGCCCACCTCTTTCACGGCTCCGGTATGTACCGCCGGGTTGGCGATGAAGTCGATCCCCGACGCGCCCCTGACTACCGAGACCTCGCCGAGCGCGTCCAGAAACGCGACGTGGGTCGAGGACATGCAGACGGCCGACCGGATCGGATATCGGATCTCTCCTTCCTGCACCGTGGCTGCCGTGTCAGGAACCAGCCTGTAATCGTACACCGTATTTTCCGCCCCCTGCCACGGATTGCGTACTCGCAGCAGTGTGGAACGGCCGTTGTTCAGCGTGTCGCCCAGCAGTTCGAACCGCTCGGCATACCGGCTTCGATAAATCGGCGCCCAGGCGGTGGTGTCGTCCGCTCCGCCTCTTTCGCCCGAAGGCCTGCCGCACGAAACGACTCCCGAAAGCACCGCACAAGAGAGGATGGAGGCCCGAATGGCTCTGAGGATGGGGTTGTCGAACTTCATACGACAAATATAGTGAATGGGTTTGGAACGAAGTTTGCTTTAAAAGGGAAATAAACATCAATCATCGTTTCACACTATAAACATTTTATTCGTTATGAAATTCGAACTTCCTGCTTTACCGTATGCGCTCAATGCGCTCGAACCGACCATGAGCGCGCGCACGCTCGAATTCCACTGGGGGAAACACGAGGCGGCGTATATCAACAACCTCAATGGGTTGATCGAGGGGACGCCGCTCGAAAACGACACGTTGGAGGAGATTGTCCGCAAGGCGGACGGGGCGATCTACAACAATGCGGCACAGGCGTGGAATCATATCTTCTTTTTCTTCCAGCTGGCGCCGAACGGGCAGCATGAACCGAGCGGTCTGCTGCGGGCGGCGATCGACCGCGATTTCGGCTCTTTCGAGGCTTTCCGCGAAGGGTTCGCCAAGGCGGGAGCGACGTTGTTCGGATCGGGTTGGGCCTGGTTGTCGGTCGATGCGGACGGACGGCTGGCGATCACTCAGGGGCCGAATGCGAAGAATCCGTTGCGCGACGGGGCGATTCCGCTGCTCACGGCGGATGTCTGGGAACACGCCTATTATCTGGACTATCAGAATCGTCGGCCGGACTATTTGGCGGCTTTCTGGAATCTGGTGGATTGGAAGGTGATCGAAAAACGGTACGAGGATACGTTGTAGGGCGGGCCTTTGTACGTACGGGCTGTCTTTCGTCCCGGCTGTCGGTTTCGACCGGACAGGGGCGAAAGGCGGCCTTTTTTTGTGCCGGCGCCGTTTATTCCGAGAGGCAACGCAACTGAAGACCGTAAGCACGATGGTTGGTGTGGGAAGAATCGAAATTTGTCGGGCCGAAATTCAGAAACATTCCATTGTTCTCTTGGGTAGACGCAGACCAACCGTAACCGTATTCGCCGTTACCGCCCGTTATGCCCAATCCGGAGTTGCGGTAGCCCGGGGCGGTGTTGCCCGGCGATTGAATCGGATACCCATGATCCGATAAACTTACCGAAAATCGATGATTTCGGTGTCCGGGTGCGAAGCCCGATCGAAACGGAACGTCTTGTCCGTCACCGGAATGTTGACTTTCCACTCTTTGATTTGCAGCTCGATTGGGCGATCGTTTCCCGTCGCCGCGATCGAGATGCGTACCGGCAGCGAGGTCGCCGGATCGATGTAAAGCGTCAGGGCCGTGTAATCCGCCGTCGTCTGTTTCGGTTTCAAATTCACCACCTGCAATTTCTTTCCCTGCGTCGTCGTGACGGCCGGTAAAGAGCTGTGTTCGAAATCTTTCGGATCGACGTTCATTAACTTCGCCGGATTGGAAAGGATGTTCGGATCGGCCGGATCGAGCTGCTCGACAGTCACCTCCTGTGCCTTCGGCAGGTAGTTCCACAGCGTCGTCCCATCGTAATAGAGCTCCTGTCCGAAAACCGAGGCGGCGAATCGCCTACCGCTCACCGTCAAGGTTCCTGCCGTCGTCCCCTCGCCTTCAATCGTGGCGGTGAAGCCCACCCGATAGTTCTTGTACGACTGAATTTTCGTGCGCACGGCGTTCAGCAGCGTTTCCGAATGCTGGTCGGCCCGGACGGCGGCGAAACTCAGGAAAAGGATCGAAAGGAGGAGGAAACGTTTCATAAACAGCTTGAATCGCAATGGGTTATAGGTTGTCGAGGATCATCTCCAGCGACATCGGATCGGTGACCAATACCTGTCGCGGTTTCCCGCCTCCCTCGCTGTGCCCCACGATGCCGGCAGCCTCCAACTGGTCGATCAGCCGTCCTGCCCGGTTGAAACCGATCGAGAATTTGCGCTGAATGGTCGAAGCCGAACCCTGCTGATTGGCCACCACGTAGTGTGCCACCTCTTCGAACAGCGAGTCCCGTTTGGCCTGCACATCGCCACTCGCCGCAGAAGACGACGAGTCGTCGCCCTCCGGCGTGTATTCCGGCAGTTCGTAAGCCGACGGATAGCCCTGTTGGTGCTCGATGTGATCCGTAATCCGCTCGACTTCAGGCGTATCGATAAAGGCGCACTGCACGCGTGTAACTTCGCTCCCCGTGGAGATGAGCATATCCCCGCGTCCCACCAGCTGGTTGGCTCCCGGCTGGTCGAGAATCGTCCGCGAGTCGATCATACTGGTCACCCGGAACGCGATCCGTGCCGGGAAGTTGGCCTTAATCACCCCCGTAATGATATTCGTCGTCGGTCGCTGGGTCGCGATAATCAGGTGAATCCCCACCGCCCGTGCCAGCTGGGCGATTCGGGCAATCGGAGTCTCGATCTCTCGCCCGGCGGTCATAATCAGGTCGGCGAACTCGTCCACGATCACCACAAAGTAGGGCAGGAACCGATGCCCCTTTTCCGGATTGAGCCGCCGGTTGATGAACTTTTCGTTGTACTCCTTGATGTTCCGCACCTTGGCCGCCTTCAGCAGGTCGTACCGGGCGTCCATTTCGATACACAGCGAGTTGAGGGTGTAGATCACCTTCTGCGTGTCGGTGATAATCGCCTCGTCCTCGGTCGGCATCTTGGCGAGGAAGTGCTTTTCGAGCTTGGAGTACAGCGTTAGTTCGACCTTTTTCGGGTCCACCAGCACGAATTTCAGTTCGGCCGGATGTTTCTTATACAGGAGCGAGGTGATGATGGCGTTCAGCCCGACCGATTTCCCCTGTCCCGTCGCCCCGGCCACCAACAGGTGGGGCATCTTGGCGAGGTCGAAGACGAAAGTTTCGTTCTGGATCGTCTTTCCGAGCGCCACCGGCAGGTCGGCCCGCGAGTCGTGGAATCGCGGCGATTTGATGACCGAGTACATCGAAACGACCTCTTTGTTCTTGTTCGGTACCTCGATCCCCACCGTCCCCTTGCCCGGAATCGGCGCGATGATTCGTATCCCTAATGCCGAAAGGCTCAACGCGATGTCGTCTTCGAGGTTTTTGATCTTGCTGATCCGCACCCCGGGCGCCGGGACGATCTCGTACAGCGTCACCGTCGGCCCGATCGTCGCTTCGATCGTGTCGATCCGGATGCCGAAGTTTTCGAGCGTCGTGACGATCCGGTTCTTGTTCTCGACCAACTCCTGGTCGGTGACGACCACCCGTTTCGTATGGTCGTCCAGCAGCTCGATCGGCGGTTTCCGGTAGTGCGACAGTTCCAAAGTCGGATCGTACAGGTCGCTGTTGTTGATCACTTCGTCCTCCACCTGCTCCTCTTCCGGTTGTTCGACGATGAAACTCCCCGTCTCCTCTTCCCCCTCCGTCGCACGCAGTTCCGGCCGTCTTTCGGTCGTCGGTTCGGGTGTGAAGACCGGTCGCTGCGGAGCCACAATCGGCTCCTCGACCGTCGGCTGCAACGGAACTTTTCGTGCCGTAGTCGCCGGTTTTTCCGTCTCCGCAGCCGGTGTCGGTGCAGGTACCGACATGGAAGGCGGCATAGCCGGTTCCTCTATCGGTCTCGTCGCGACGGTGAACGGTACCTCTTCTTCCACCGCTTCCGTTCTTTCCGGCACGATCCCTGTCGGAACAGGCGGTGCGATCGAGGCCGAGTAACGATACGGATCGTAATAGTAGCTCTGCCAGTCGAACGAGTAGATGATGGGCTGGCTCCACTCGTCGTAGCCCATCAGGTAGCCCCACGAACCGTCGTAGTTCTGTACCAGACGTGCCCGTTCAGCCGCCTCGGGCCGATAAGCGGTCTCGTAGGTGAAGGCACTCTCCTGTGCCGTCCAGTTCGGATCGACGAAAGGCGAATACCCCCCGTTCTGTATCGGGTACTCCGGATACATCGGCGCATCCGGCTCAATCTCCGTTCCCATCATCTCCATCGCCAAAGGCGGCTGTTCGTAGACGGGCGGAGGAAGAGGCACCGTTTCCGGTTCGTTCTGCGGCGCAGCCTCGTCGGCTGCGATCTCAGCGACAGCAGGAGCCGGTTTCGTCTCTCCATCGGTCGGCGGTGTCGCCGGTTCCGCATCCATTCCCGGGGCCGGTTGTTGTTCGGCCAATGCCTGCCGCCGGACTTCGGCCTCTGCCTTGAGGCGCATCATCTTTTTCCGGGCCTGCAAACGTTCCAGCTCTTGCCGCACGTGTCGCTCTTCGCGCTTGCGCCGGGCGTATGCCCGGTATTTCGAAACGGCGTGCCGGATGGCTAAATGATTGGCGTAGTAGAGAATCCCCACGAACGCTGCGATGATCAGCAGCGACGTCCCTTCGTATCCGATCATGGCGTTGAGCCACTGGGCGATAAAGATGCCGTGAGCTCCGCCCCATCCGGAGCCGATAATTTGCGGATCGGGGCCGAAGAAGTGTCCTGCGCCGATCGACCCGACGATCATCAGCAGGATGAGCGATCGGATAACGCGCCGGATTCGCAAAGCCCTTACTCGCAGTAACTTGAGCGCAATGCAGAAGAGGATGACCGGCACGAGTTCACCGAAGATGCCGAACCAGCGGCCGATGATGCTTTGTGCGAGAATAGCTCCGATGCGTCCTCCCCAGTTCAGGGCGTCCTGCCGCACATCGACGAAGAGGTTGCTCCACGTCGCGATGTTCTGGTCTACGTCCCAGTAGATGAGGTAAGAGAAGGTCGAAACGGCCAGATAGCCCGACAGAAAGAGCAGGATCAGACTGAGCCAGATATACCGGTCGGTGTGGTTATCCTGACTCTCCGGATCGATCCGAGACGCCGGACGTTTGGTCGGTTTCGCCCTTTTGTTGTTGGAGGAGGAGGGTCGGGTGGTCGGCTTCGTTTTGGCTCGATTTGTCGGGGTCGCCGCGCCCGATCGTGACGAAGAGGCCTTGCGGGTGGCGGCAGGTGAGTAGTCCCGCCGGGCCCGGCTGTTATCGGAAGCCTCCGTTGAAGCCGTCCGCCGGCTGGTCACCCGTTGCACCCGCTCCGTCCGGAGCCGATCCGGGGAGGACGCACCGGAGCGCTCCGCCGGTTTGCGGCGGAGTTCCCGATCGCGCTGTGCACGTCGGACGAGTTCGTCGGTTTGTCGTTTGCCGGTGGCCATAGGGTGTTATCGCTTCCGCAGTCGGGCGGCGTATTGTTCGGCGCGGAGCCGCAGTCGTTCGGCCGCTTCGGCTCCGCCGGTGCTGATAAAATGGTGTGTCGGAGCCTCTGTCGTGGCTCCGTCCGGTTCATAAAGCAGGCCGGATGTGGCTAAAATCTCTTTCGTGTGCCGCGCAATGGCCTCTGCCGGATCGATCAGGCGCATGTCGCGTCCGTCGATGATGCGTTCGATCTGGGGTGCGAGCAGCGGGAAGTGGGTGCAAGCGAGCACCAGCCGATCCGCTCCCGCCGCTAACAGCGGTTCGATGTAGCCGCGCAGCAATCGCTCCGTCTCCGGCGCCTCTTCGAGTCCCCGTTCGACCGCTTCGACCAGTCCGTTCCCCGCTACCGGGATTACCCGCACGCCCGAGGCATATCGCCGGGCCGTAGTCCGGAACATCTCGCTGTGGACGGTGAACTCCGTCCCGAGCACACCGATCACCCCGCTTTGCGTTGTCTCCGCTGCCGGTTTCACGGCGGGTTCCAAGCCGACGAAAGGCATCTCCGGCCACGCTTGTCTGAGGGTGGCGATCGCGGCGGTCGTCGCGGTGTTGCAGGCCACGACGATCAGTTTGACTCCTTCCGCCAGCAGCCTCTCGACGCCGGCCCGTACCAGCCCCACGATCTCTTCCCGCGCTTTGCCGCCGTACGGACAGTGGGCGGTGTCGGCCCAATAGAGTGTCCCTTCATGAGGCATCGCCCGGACAATCGCTGTCCGGATGCTGATGCCGCCCATGCCGGAGTCGATGATGCCGATGGGGGAGCGAGGGTCGGAGTGCATGCGTGCGTCGGGTTTTACGGGTAACAAAGATAAGAAAAAGGAGGACGCCGCCGAAAATTTTCGGCGGCGTCCGTCAGGTGTCGAATCGGAAATCCGATTATTTCGTAATCCCGAGCGATTTTTTCACCAACGGCAGCACGTTGATCATCTCCGACTCGTTGTAGTAGGCCAACGCCCCCGCAACCAAGTCGAATACCGCCGTGAGTCCCTGTTCTTTACCCACTTTCACCACCGCAGCCTGTGCTTTTTCCATCACCGGACGGAACAGTTCCATCTGTTTCTCATTGAGTTCCTGCTGAGCCGACTGCTGGAACTCTTCCAAACGGGTCTGCAAATCGATCAGTTCTTTTTCTTTCTGTTTCCGGATGGTTTCGGACATGGTGCTGAGTCCGTTGGTAAACTCCGTGCTTTTCCGGTTCATCTCTTCCCGCATCGAGGTGAACTGGCTTTCGAGGTCGTTGCTGAGCTGTGCCAGCTGCACCCGCACCGAGTCGCTTTCCGGCATCGCTGCGATCAGTTCCTGCGAGTTGATGTAGCCGAACTTCTGCTGTGCATTCGCCATCCCGGTGCCGATAAACAAGAGTGCCGCCGTAGCCGCGACGAAGAGGGATTTCTTTGCAATTTTCATGGTGTGATATGTGTTATTTTGTTTTCCGATTGGTTTCTCTATGCAAACATCGTGCTTTTTTTCGAGATTAGAAAGTCTGGCCGAGCGAGAAGCTGAATTTGCTCCCTGCAGCCTTTCCGTTCGAGTCGGAGGTCTGGTCGAAGCCGTACCCCCAGTCGATCCCGAGCATCCCGAGGTAAGGCAGGAAGACTCGCAGCCCGATCCCCGCCGACCGTTTCAGGCTGAACGGTTTGAACTCTTTGAGTTCGGTGAAAGCGTTCCCCGCTTCGCCGAAAGCCAGTGCATAGACCAAAGTTCCCGCCGTCCGCACCAGCGGATAACGCACTTCGACGGTGTATTTGCTGAATATCCGGGCGTAAATCCCGTAATCCGCCATCGGAGTCAGGGCATTGTTCTTGTACCCGCGCAACCCGATGGTCTCCACCCCGTACATACTGTAGCCCGACAACCCGTCGCCCCCCATCTGGAATCCTTCGAACGGCGAGGGTTTGTTCTTGTCGTAATGTCCCAGGTATCCGAACTGCGCCCGTGCCATCAGCACCAGTTTGTTGTTGCTCGAAAGCGGCACGAACCATTGGGCATTCAGCTGCCACTTGTGGTATTCGATCCATTTGTAGCGTTCGCGGTCGGTCATGGGCTTGCTGTAGTCCTTTCCGTCGAATGCCGACCACGGCGGAGTCAGCGCCGCCGAAATATCGAATTTCGATCCCCGGGTCGGGTATTGCTGAATGTCGTCCACCGAGTTGCGCGACAATCCCAAATTGAGCGCCAGCGTGTTGCAGCTCCCGTCCTTGACGATGAAGTAGTCCCAGTTGTAGAGGTTGTAGGTCTGCATCGTCAGCCCCGCCGACAAGACGAAGTATTGGTCCGGCCAGTTGAGTCGTTTCCCGATTCCGACCGTTCCGCCGATGGTTCCGAAGTGGGCCGTCGCTTTCTGTCCCAGATGATAGGCGTTGGTCTCGCGCGAGGTGTAGAACGATACCGAGAGCGAGGTCGGTTTCCGCCCTCCGAGCCACGGTTCGATGAAGTTCACCGACAGTGCCCGATAGTAGCTCCCGTTGGTCTGCACCTGGAGTCCGATGGTCTGGTTGTCTCCCGCCGGATACGGTCGCCAGGCCTTTTTGTTGAAGAAGCTGCGCAACGAGATATTTGTGAAATTGACCGCTACGGAGGCAATAAACATCCCGGCGCCCCAACCCCCGGAGAGTTCGAGTTTGTCGTTGGGCACCTCGGTCAGCGAGTAGTTGATGTCCACCAGCTCCTGCTGTACGTTCGGATTGACGTTCGGCATCAGCGTGGCGGCGTCGAACTGTCCCATGGTCGCCAGCCGCTGGTAGGTCTGCATCAGCAAAGCCTGGCTGTAGAGTTCGCCCGGCATGGTCGAGAGTTCGCGCCGGATCACATGATCGTTCGTCCGTGTATTCCCGTCGAAGGTAACGTTCTTGATCCGGAACTGGCTCCCCTCGATAATCCGGATCTCGACGTCCACCGAGTCTCCCGGCACGACCGTCTCCACCGGATCCGCCATAAAGGCCAGATATCCCTGATCCTTATAGGTATTCGCGATCGACATGTCGGTCGGCATCTGTCCGTTGAGCCGGGTGTTCATCGTCTCGCTGTCGTACACGTCTCCCGATTTCAGGCCGATCGTCCGCGCCAAGGTCTCCGTCGGATAGAGGGTGTTGCCTAACCAGCTGATGTTCCGGTAGTGGTATTTGTTCCCCTCCTTAAGTTTGATGTAGATCCCCATCCGCTTCGGTTTGCCGGGAATGGGGTAGAGCGAGTCGGCAACGATCTCGGCATCGCGATACCCCTGCGACTTGGCGTAGTTCCGCACCTTTTCCAAATCCTCTTCGAAATCTTTTTCGTTGAATTTGGAGCTGCGGAAGATGTTGATACTCACCTTGTGTGTCTTCTTCATCGAGCGGGCCAGCTTTTTGGCCGAGAGGTGGTCGTTTCCGTCGAACTGAATCTCGCCGATCCGCACCTTGTCGCCGCGGTCGATGTTGAAGTGGACGATCACCGCCGTCTTGACCAGCGAATCCGGCGTCACCGTGTAGTCGATTTTGGCGTTCCGGAAGGCCTTTTCGTCGTAGTATTTCCGGATGAGGTTCATGCAGGTGGTCAGCAGGTAGTCCGACAGTTCGGCATTCTGCCTCAGCCGGAGCTTCTCTTCGAGGTCTTTCCGTTCGCTCCCCTTGACGCCGACGAAGTCCCAGCCGCGCACCTGCAACTTTTCACGCACGTAGAGGTCGAGATCGACCGTATCCCGGTCGCGAATCGTGGTTCCGACCTTCATATTGGCGAAGAACCGCCGGTCGAGCAATCCCCGCGTGGCGATCGTAATGGCCTCTCCCGGAATCGTGATGGTATCGCCGACCGCAATCCCGAGGTTGTCGACGATCATCTGGGGATCGACCGCCAGAGCCCCGTGCACGCGGATTTTACCAACGACATACGGTTTCGGCTGGGCTTTGAAATCGACCCGCGGCAAGGCGTCGAGCTCCCGGTCGACCGACTGGCCGAGCAGGGAGTCGTAGATCGGCATCATGGAACTCATGACCCGGAATATGGAGTCGGGAGCGGCGATCTGCTGCCCGTGGGCAATAGATACGGCTCCCGTTGTCACGATCAGTATCGTTGCGAAAATCAGTCGTCTTACCATCCTCATGCGTCTCAGTGTTCGGTCTTGTCTCTTTTGACGTGGTATATCTATAGCGGTCGGTCTGTCGCCGTTGGTTTCAGAGCCGTCCGAATCGTCGTTCTCGTTGCCGGTACGCCTCCAAAGCCCGGGTGAATTGCGCTCCGTCGAATTCCGGCCAAAGGGTGTCGGTGAAATAGAGTTCGGTGTAAGAAAGTTGCCACAGCAGGAAGTTGCTGAGGCGTTGTTCGCCGCTGGTGCGGATCAGAAGTTCCGGATCCGGCATCCCCCGGGTGGTCAGGTGCGCCGAGATCAGTTCCGGCGTAATCTCCTCCGGATTCAAGTCTCCTCGCCGGACGCATTCCCCGATTTGCCGGGTCGCCTCGGTCAGCTCCCACCGGGCGCTGTAGTTGAGTGCTACGTTGAGTGTCATCCGTAATTTGCCCTCCGGAATCTCCGCCGTCCGGGCCTTGTGGATGCTTTCCTGCAAGGTCTGCGGCAGCGACGCGAGGTCGCCGATGAAGTTCATCCGAATCCCCGCTCCGGTCAGCGTGTCGAGCTCGGAGAGAATCGCTCCGGCAATGAGTGACATGATGCCGTCCACCTCCT
The DNA here is from genome assembly GCF_056799795.1 of Rikenella sp. Taxonomy (NCBI): domain Bacteria; kingdom Pseudomonadati; phylum Bacteroidota; class Bacteroidia; order Bacteroidales; family Rikenellaceae; genus Rikenella; species Rikenella sp. Next base: position 9,950 of record NZ_JBQIQO010000012.1, on the reverse strand, counting down.
CCTCCGGCCGTCCCCAGTTTTCGGTCGAGAAGGCATAGATCGTGAGGTATTCGACCCCTGCTTCCGCCGCCGTCCGCACCACTTCGCGCACCGTGTCCACCCCGTGCCGATGCCCGTAGAGCCGCTCTTCGCCCTGTCCCTTCGCCCAACGACCGTTGCCGTCCATGATGATGGCGACGTGTCTCGGCGTCGGCGTTGCGGAGATGGGTATATGGTTCTCTTTCTGTGTCATAAAGCGGGTGAAAGCATATTTTCCGCATCGCGGTCACCAAGAGGAGACCGGGTGGAAAAACTTTCGGCGACGACGACCGGCGTCGGTCAATGCAATGTGCAAATATAGAATTTTATTTCGGCTTCGCGATGCTGCGAGCCCCTTTTTCCCGGAAGCGGCCTTCCGGACTCCGGACGGCGTTATTGCCGTTCGAACCGTTGCCGCTGCGCTTCGAAGAGGATAACGGCCGCCGCCGCGCTTACGTTCAGCGATTCGATCCGCCCCACGAGCGGAATGCCCGCCTCGACGTCGCACAACCGCAGCACCTCGCGCGAGATGCCTTTGTCTTCCGCCCCCATGACGATGACGGTCGGTTTCGTGAAGTCGACTTCGTAGACCAGCGTATTGCTCTTTTCCGTAGCCGCCACGCACTGCATGCCGATCCCCTTGAGCAGCGCGATGGCTCCCTTGAGCGATCCCGCCCGACAGACTGGAATCAGGGTCAGCGCTCCCGCCGAACTCTTGATCGCTTCGGCATTGACTGGGGCGGAGTTCTTGGCCGGCATGATCAAAGCCGCCGCCCCCGCACACTCCGCGCTCCGGGCGATCGCACCGAAGTTCCGGACATCGGTCACCGAGTCCATCAGCATGACTAACGGCGTTTCGCCCGCCGCGATTTTCGTTTCGAGCTCTTCGGCCAGCTCGTTGATGTCCTTATAGGAGATAGCCGCCACGACCGCCGCCACCCCCTGGTGGTTCCCGTTGCGGGTCAGCCGGTTGAGCTTTTCGACCGGTACCTCCTGAATATGGATGCCCGCCTCCAGCGCCTGTTCCCGCAGGGCGTTCGCCGCGCCGACATGCGCCCGCTCCCCCGCCGCGAGCGTCTCGCCTGCCGTCTTTCGGAAGTAGATTTTTTCGATCTCCGTCCCCGCTTCGATCGCCTCGCGCACCGGATGGATGCCGAAAATCACGTTTTCCGGCGCCTTCCGTTCCGCCTTTTTGTCGAATGCGGGTTTGGATTTGTCGCTCCGCTTGCGCTCCGTGACAGGCCGCGGTCGAAAATCCTCCCCTTCGCGTTTAGGATCCGCATCTGCCGGCCGGCGGTAAAAACTCTTTTTCGTCGAAGGGTTGTCGTTATCGAATGCCATGATTTTCTAATTTTTCGGTCGTTTCGGCCCACTCCTGCATCGTGGTGTCCAGTTTGGTTTTCAGTTGGTTGTACTCTTCGAATAGGGCCATCGTATATTGTTCCGGATCCATCAGGCGCGTTTCCAGAGCCGAGGTCTGTCGCTCCAGTTCCGCAATTTCGCCCTCTAATTTGGCCACCGCGTTCCGCAGCCGTGTCACCTGCCGATCCCGCTCTTTCTTTTCGGCGTACGAGAGCTCCGGTTGTTTCTTCGGCTCCGGCTGTTTCGGCGCGGTGGGCTTGGCGGAAATCGCCGGAGTAGGGGAGGCGGAGCGTTCGATCTCGCGCATGTTTTCGATCTGCCGGGCCCTCAGGAAGTCGTAAATCCCCCCCAGATGCTCCTTGACCCGCCCGTCGCGGAATTCGTAGACTTTGCTCACCAGCCCGTCCAGAAACTCGCGGTCGTGCGAGATCACCAGCACCGTCCCGTCGTAAGCCATCAGCGCCCGCTTGAGGATATCTTTCGACCGCATGTCCATGTGGTTGGTCGGTTCGTCGAGAATCAGCAGGTTGTACGGCTCCAGCATCAGCCGGGCCATCGCCAGCCGCGACCGCTCGCCGCCGCTCAGCACCTTGACTTTCTTGTCGATCTCCTCGCCCCGGAAGAGGAAAGCCCCCAGGATATCTCTGAGCCGTGTCCGGATATCTCCCACGGCCACCCGATCCAGCGTGTCGAATACCGTGAACTCCCCGTCCATCAGGTCGTCCTGGTTCTGGGCGAAGTAGCCGATGTGCACATTATGCCCCGTTTTGGTGAAACCCTCGGTCGCGGCGATTTCGTTCAGCACCATCCGCACGAAAGTGGTCTTTCCCTCGCCGTTCCGCCCCACGAGGGCCACCTTTTCGCCTCGCTCCACTATGATATTGGCCCCCGAGAAGACATGTTTCTCCGCCTTGTCTCCCTTCGCGGGAAAGGTCATGCCGGCCTCCTTGGCCTCCACGACCACTTGTCCCGAGCGCGGAGCCGACGGAAAACGGATGTTCAGCGTGGCATTGTCTTCCTCCTCGATCTCGATCCGGTCGAGCTTTTCGAGCTGCTTGATCCGCGACTGCACCTGGTTCGACTTGGTCGGTTTGTAGCGGAATTTTTCGATGAACTCTTCCGTTTTTTCGATCATCCGCTGCTGGTTCTCGTAGGCGGCGATCTGCTGTTGCCGCCGTTCTGCGCGCAGTTCGACGTAGCGGCTGTACGACACTTTATAATCTGTCGCCCGCCCGCACGAGAGTTCGATCGTCCGGTTGGTGACGTTGTCCAGAAAGGCCCGGTCGTGCGAGATGAGGATCACCGCCCCGCCGTAATTCTGCAAATAGGTCTCCAGCCACTGAATGCTCTCGATGTCGAGGTGGTTCGTGGGTTCGTCGAGCAGGAAGAGCGTGGGCTTCTTCAGCAGCAGTTTGGCCAGCTCGATCCGCATGCGCCACCCGCCAGAGAATGTGGAGGTGGGCCGGTTGAACTCTTCGCGCTTGAACCCGAGCCCGAGCAGGGTCTTTTCCACCTCGGCATCGCGGTTGTCGCCGTCCAGCAGGTGGTACCGTTCGGTGGCTTCGTGCAGCCGGTGGAGCAGCTGTGCATACTCGTCCGATTCGTAGTCGGTGCGTGTCGATATCTCGTCCGTACAGCGGGCGATCTCGCGTTCGAGGTCGATGATCTCGGCAAAGGCCTTTCCGCACTCGGTGATGAGGTCGGTGTCGTCGGCCACGCGCATCTGTTGGGGCAGGTAGCCGACGGTGCAGTCGTCGGTCTTTGAAATCGTCCCCGAAGTCGGGGTCTGAAGGCCTGCTATAATCTTGAGTATGGTCGATTTGCCGGCTCCGTTCTTGCCAACCAGCCCGATCCGCTCTTTGGGGTTGATGAGGAACGAGACGTCGCGGAACAGGTCGCTGCCGCCGAACGAAACGGTCAAATTATCTGCGGATAACATATGATTTAACGCAATTTATATTTAGTATGCTTGATTCTTCGAGCCGGATGGAACCGTACCTTTTCTGAAGAGCCGAGCGGCGTTACGCGAGCAGAGACCGCTTGCGGGCTATGCCGAGTTAGCGCGAGGAAGCCTTCGGGCAAAAGGTACCCAAAAGACTTTTAGCTAGCTACGCTACGCCTCAGGCTCCGCAGTCCTCAGTCTTCGTGAGTCTGTCGGGCTGGGTTTTCGGCGGGGCGCTATAATGCGAGTATTACCCCAATGCGCCCACGCCGGAAAACCACAGCCCAGCGAACAAACCGAGATTTGGGCTGCCGGCAGCTTTAGGATGCGTGAGCATCCTCTAAAGTTTTTCTGGTTCTCTTTGTTCACAAAGAGAACAGTTGAATACGGTCGCTAAGAGCGGAAATACAAATAAATTGTACTTTGAATTATGCTTCAATCAGTTGTTGGATAGCCGCCACCGGATCCTCCGCCCCGAAGACCGCATTTCCCGCCACCAGGACATCCGCCCCCGCCGCGAACAGCTGAGCCGCATTTTCCGCATTCACCCCCCCGTCCACCTGGATCAGCGCCGTGCTGTTTTTTCTCAGGAGCAAGTCTTTCATTCGGCCGATCTTGTCCAGCGCCGAAGCGATGAACCGCTGCCCGCCGAAACCCGGATTGACGCTCATGATCAGGATCATGTCCGCCATCTCCGCCACCTCCTCCACCGCACACACCGGCGTATGCGGATTCAGCGCCACCCCCGCCCGCATTCCCGCGTCGCGGATCGCCTGCAACGTCCGATGCAGATGCGTCGAAGCCTCGACATGCACCGTCAGATAGTCCGCCCCCGCCTCTCGGAAATCGGCCACATAGCGTTCCGGCTGTACGATCATCAGGTGGACGTCGAGCGTCTTGTCCGTCGCTTTCCTCAACGCCTTGACGACAGGCAGCCCGAAACTGATGTTCGGCACGAACATCCCGTCCATCACATCCAGATGGAACCATTCGGCGCGGCTGCGGTTGACCGTTTCGGCCGCCTCGCCCAGCCGAAGGAAGTCGGCAGACAAAAAAGAAGGAGATATAATGCGTGGCATTTGCTTAAAAAATACAGTCGAATGAATGCGAGAAGCAAAGGTACGATTAATTTGCGTAAATTTGTTTGGTGACAGAGGCTCGGACGATATGAAGTACAATAGGTCAGGTATAGCCCGTTGGAGGGCGTTGTTTTTGTCGTTTGCCGCGCTTCTCTTCGGGTGCGAGACGGTCGACGAGCCGTGGAGCGGCCCCTCGGGAGGCGGTACGGGCGGGAGCGACGGGCGGCTCTCGGCAGACATTCGGATCGTGGCGACCCGGAAGTCCGAGGCGACCGTTGAAGTGCTGCTGGTGCCCGGACGGAACATGCCTGCGGAACGCTACTCGTTGGGAGTCTGCTATCTGTGCGACGTCGATCCGTCGCGCCGTTTGCCGGAGTACGGCGATGGCAGCGGGCTGGAGGATCCGAGCCGGAAGAATCGGTATACCGTTTTTTGTTCCCGAGCCGAAACACAGGTGGTGATTCGGGCTTATGTCCGGACGGCGACCGGGAGGATGGCATACGGCGATTACGTGCAGGTCTTTCCGAAGGTCGACGGCGGAATATGGGCCGTGCCGGCGAAGCCGCAGTGGGCGGTTGCCGAAGACGGGCGGACAGTGGAGTTGTCCTCCTCGGTCGTGGGCGAGACGGACGGGAGCGTAAAGCGGCGCGGCTTCTGCCTGGCGAAGCCCGGAACGGCGCCCGAGCAGGCGGCCTCGCGGATATCGGTCGGAGAGACGTTCGGGGCCCGGATCGATACCTTGCGGCGGGGGATCGAGTATGCCGTGTGGGCTTATTTGGAGGACGATTGGGAACTGCGGTATGGCGATTCGACCCACGTGCGGATTCCGGCTCCGGAGCTCTTGCCCGAGGTCGAGACCGCCGGCGGGGCTACGGTATCGATCCGGCGGGTGACCGCCTCCGGACGGGTTGTCGAGACGCATGGCGCTCGGGAGGTGCGCGCCGGGATCGAATGGCGGATCGCTGAGGAGGATTTCGGTCGGAATATGACACATTGGCGGACGGTGACCCCGTCGGCGGACGGCGGATTTTCCATGGCCCGGACAGTGGATCGACCCGGACGGTGGCTCTATCGGGCTTTCGTGACGACGGAGTACGGGTGGGGCTATGGTGCGGTACGGTCGGTAGAGGTGCCGCCTTACGAGCAGTATCTGCCGACGGTGCGAACCGACTCGCGGGTCGTGAGCCATACGGCGGCGACGGCAGTCGTGGCAGGCGAGGTGCTTTCGGACGGCGGCGTGGGAATCACCGAGCGGGGGATTTGCCACGGCCCCACCTCCCGCCCCGATCTTTCCGGCAAGGAGGTCGAGGTCAGGGGCACCGTCGGCCGGATGACGGCGCGGATCGAGGGGATTCCGTTGGACAAGACCTATTGTTATCGGGCCTATGCCGAAAACGCCGCCGGGCGGGTCTACGGCGAGGTGCAGACGCTCTATATCCGGTCGAGCGACTTCCGGGTGGAGTTCCGCGACCTCGAAGCCCGGGTGGCGAGCGACGGATCGGTTACGTTTCGGGTTCGGATTGCGAACGATCGGGGACAGAAGTTTCGAGAGAGGGGTTTTTGTTGGGACTACGCTTCGTATGGGACGCCCACCGTTTCAGACCATAAGAAAGATGCCCGATCGGTGCTCGGCTCGTCGTACGAGGTTCGGGTCAGCAGCACGTATGATGTCCGCAAAGGAATGAAATATCGGGTGCGGGCCTATGTGGTGACGGAGGAGGGCGTGACGTGGTATAGCAGCGACCGGACTTACGATGCGGTTTATTTTACGGTTCCGAAAGATGACGACTAATCAGAGCATGCCGGACCCCAGGCAGATACTCGAAAAATACTGGGGCTATCAGACCTTTCGTCCCTTGCAGCGCGAGATTATCGACTCGGTGGTGGCCGGACGCGATACGGTCGCCCTGTTGCCCACCGGCGGCGGCAAGTCGCTCACCTATCAGGTGCCCGCGCTGGCCTTGCCCGGGGTGACCATCGTGATCACGCCGCTCATCGCCCTGATGAAAGACCAGGTCGACGCCCTTCGGCGGCGCGGCGTGCGGGCCGTGGCGATTCATTCCGCCATGTCGGCCCGCGAGATCGATATCGCGCTGGACAATTGCGTGTATGGCGATGTGAAGCTGCTTTACATCGCCCCGGAACGGATCGAGACGCGGATTTTCCACACCCGTGTGCGGAAGATGGAGGTCGCGTTGGTGGCGGTGGACGAAGCGCACTGTATCTCGGAGTGGGGGTATGATTTCCGCCCCTCCTATCTGCGGATCGCCCGCCTGCGGGAGTGGCTGCCGGGCGTGCCGTTTCTGGCTGTGACCGCCACGGCCACGGCGCTGGTGCTGGAGGATATCCGGCGGCATCTGGAGTTGGACGATCCGGCGGTTTTCCGGGGGGCGTTCGCACGGCCGAACATCCGGTTCGTGGTGCGGAACGGCGAGAACAAGACCGACCAGATGTTACGAGTGATCCGTCGGGTCGAGGGCTCGGGCATCGTCTATGCGCGCACGCGGAAGGCGACCGAAGAGATCGCCTCGATGCTGACCGGAGAGGGGATTGCGGCGGATTTTTACCATGCCGGTCTGGGGTTCCGGCTGCGGGCGGCGAAACAGGAGGCGTGGCTGCGGGGCGACGTGCGGGTGATCGTGGCCACCAACGCCTTCGGGATGGGGATCGACAAACCGGATGTGCGGTTCGTGATCCACGAACGGATGCCCGATTCGCTGGAGGCCTACTACCAGGAGGCGGGACGAGCCGGTCGGGACGGTTTGCCCGCTTATGCGGTGTTGCTCTACAACGGGATGGACACGACGGCGGCGCGGCGGCGCATCGAGACGACCTATCCGCCGTTGGAGACGGTGCGACAGGTCTACGAAGCGATTTTCAACCACTTACAGGTGACGGTGGGGGGCGGGAAAGAGGCGGTTTTCGATTTCGATTTGGAAGAGTTCGCGAAACGGTTCAAATTCTATTCGCTTACTGCGTTTTATGCGATTAAATTGCTGGAGCTGAACGGCTACATGACGCTGACGGACGTGCTGGATAATCCGACCCGGATCATGTTCCGCATGTCGCGCGAGGAGCTCTACAAATTGCGGGTCGATCGAACGGAGCTGGACAGCTTTCTTCGGATTCTGTTGCGGCTTTATACGGGGTTGTTTACGGAGTTCGTGGCGGTGGACGAGGCCTATCTGGCCCGGATGTCGGGGTATACGGAGGCGCGGGTGAAGGAGCTGCTTTACCAACTCTCGGTGATGCGGGTGATCCGATATATCCCTCGTCGGAGTTCGCCTCTGTTGATTTTGCACGAGGAGCGGCTGCCGGTCGGGGATGTGGCGATCGCTCCGGCGACCTATCACCGGCGGCGGGAGCTGGAGGAGTTGCGGGGCGCGGCGATGGCGGAATATGCGGAGAACGGCTCGCAGTGTCGGAGCGTGCTGTTGAGGGAGTATTTCGACGAGCCGCATCCGGAACCGTGCGGAGTTTGCGACGTTTGTTTGTCGCGGCGGGCCGACGAGATGTTCCGGGCGAGCGATGCTTTCGGTCGGATCGAGGGGGATATCGTGCGGGTGTTGGAGACGGCTCCGGCCGGCCGGTCGGTGACCTTGCGTGCTTTGTTGTCTGCGGTGGAGGGTTGTCCGACGATGGTTCTGACGATGTTGCGCCGGTTGTTGGCTTCCGGCCGGGTGCGCCAGCTGAGCGATGGCGGGATGATGTTGAACGGGTGAAGCGCATGACTTTAGTGGGTTTGCCGTGTTTTGTAGGTTTTTGCGTAAATGGGGTATTAGGTGTAGATACAGCCATTAAGACACCCAGTGGGTTCCGTTTATTCCGAGAGGCAACGCAACTGAAGACCGAGGACACGGAATGTTGCCGTGGTAGGAAATAGATCTTGCGTGCCGAACCATAAGAATACTCCAAATGTGTCTCGGGACGCAGCCGATTGGCTGTACCCGTCGTTCCCGACTCCGTATGTTACACCTTGGTCACGATCGCGGTAGCCCGGGGCGGGTGTAGCTTCCGTTTATTCCGAGAGGCAGCGCAACTGAAGACCGCTGGCACGGTGCGTCGAGTTGCTGGGGTGGAGTGCTTTCGCGTGGAAGCTCAAGTACATACCATGGATGTCACTGGCTGTAGCAGCCCAGCTATACCCGCTGTTATTGACGTACCACAGTGCGCCATCGTCGATGGTGCGGAAGCCCGGGGCGGGGAGGATGAAAAGAATATTGTGTACATTTGCCTCCGATTCGGGCCACCGTTCCCGACCCCTGAAAACAGATGAAAAAAATAATCGCATTCATACCCAACCTGCTCACACTGTGCAATCTGCTCTCAGGCTGCGCGGCAGTTTCCGTGTTGTTTCTCGAACACGATTTTCGAGCAGCATTTTGGCTCGTGATCGCAGCAGCCGTGTTCGATTTTTGCGACGGTGCCGTTGCCCGGTTGTTGCATGTCAGCTCGCCGATCGGTAAAGAGCTCGATTCGCTGGCCGATATGGTCAGTTTCGGACTCGTTCCGGCCTCTGTCGTCTATATGTTGCTGAGGCTGACGGCGAGTGCGGGCGGATGGTTGCCGTATGTCGGATTTCTGATCGCAGCCTGTTCCGCACTGCGGCTGGCCAAGTTCAATATCGACGAGCGGCAGCACGAAGAGTTTCGAGGCCTTCCGACCCCGGCCTGCGCGCTGTTTTTCGTCTCCTTGTCCCTGATGATCGGGCAGATCGGGTGGATTTCCTGTCCCGCCGTGCTCGTCGGGCTGAGCGTGGTTTTTTCAGCCCTTTTGGTCTGCGATATGCCAATGTTTTCGTTGAAATTCAAGTCATTGGCTTGGCGAGGGAATCAACTCAGATACGTTTTTCTGATTATTTCCGTTTTATTGATTGTGATTTTGCGATTGGCCGCTCCGGCCGTAATAATAGCCGGTTATATCGTGATTTCCACCATTCGGGCGATCGTTTTGAAAAAAATGTATAAAAGGCTGTAAATCATAGGCGTAGCAGTTTGTGGGAATTTTCGTACCTTTGCCCGCCGATTGGAGTGGACTTTGTCGGAAGTCGAGCGCGCGGGCAATAGGTTGGGCCGAGGCTTTGCGTATGCGGGTATATCCAGCCAGAGCATCCCGTAGGGATGCGCTCTAAAGTTTTTCTGGTTCTCTTTGTTCACAAAGAGAACAGTTCGAGGCGGGTCAAAGCTTGACCCGCGCGTCCCGCCTTAGGAGGGAAATCATCAAAGCTCGCTTGCGTGTTTTGACAAGATTTCCCCAGCGCGCACCAAGAACTGGGCCAAGCTGCTTAAGCGATACGCAGTATCGCTCCGTCCCGCCGGGGTCACCCGGACGCCGCCCGCGCAGGGCAGTTTCAGGCGGGGCAAAGCTCGGTCGCGCGCCCCGCCTAAAGGAGCGATTCAGCGATTTCGGCGATAGCCGAATAATAGGTGAATCGCGCAGGCGCGCGAAAAACTCGACCGTGTGCGAAAACTCCGTCGCCCGACCGCCTAAAAGGGGATTTCACTCGTTTTGCGGTGAGCAAAATCGAGATGAAATCCCAGCGGGCGACG
>NZ_JBQIQO010000011.1:62853-63241 GCF_056799795.1 Rikenella sp. | reverse complement strand
CGCAACTCGCGATGCTCGTTCGGCCCCCGCTGGCTCCGACCACCCCAATGGGATCACATGTTGCGGCACCTAACTATATAGGGTAACTCCAGCCATTGCCCCCCGCGGGCCCGCGGCGTTTATTCCGAGAGGCAGCGCAACTGAAAACCGTGGCCGCGGCTGTCGGAGTAATTCGGGTTTAGATACTGTGCGTGAAAACTTAGATGCAGGCCGTTAGGGTTATTGATCCCGGACGCCCAACTGAAACCATTGTTGCATACTCCGCCAGTTATACCTTCCCAGCCAGCCCGTCCGAAATCGCGGTAGCCCGGGGCGGGGTGCGGGAGTGGGCCGCATATCGGTGAAAGACATTGGACGCAGATGATCTAAAAAAGCGGTGCCGGTTCCG
>NZ_JBQIQO010000011.1:15942-62843 GCF_056799795.1 Rikenella sp. | reverse complement strand
ACCCCCCCACCGCTTTACGCCGTTCTAAACCCCTCTGACGGCGTAAACGACGTCTCGTAAATGGTTTCTTTTCTTTACATCGCATTCTCTTTCCTCAACGATCGAGATAAGGAGATGCAAAAATGCGGAAAAGGAGGAGAAAATATCTGGACTACTTCTTTGCGAAGAAATCTTTCACCTCTTCGTTCGGAACGATCTCGGTTTTGAACGTATAAGCCCCGGTCTTTTCCGACTTCACCATTTTGATGCATTTGGTTACGTTCTTGCCGTTTGCGGCGGTTTTGAGCGTAGCGACTACTTTCTTTGCCATGACGATTATTTAATTTCGCGGTGAACGGTCACGCGTTTCAGAATCGGATTGTATTTCTTGCGTTCCATCCGATCCGGCGTATTTTTCTTATTCTTGGTGGTGATGTAACGGGACATACCCGGCATCCCGCTCTCCTTGTGCTCGGTGCACTCCAGGATCACCTGTACGCGGTTTCCTTTTTTAGCCATTTTTTTCGATCTCTCGGACTAACGGTTAGTAAATCTTCGGCAGCGCAGCAGCGTTTTTCAGTGCTTTGCTCAAGCCGTTCTTGTTGATGGTACGCATAGCAGCCGCCGAAATTTTCAGCGTCACCCAACGATTTTCCTCTTCGAGGAAGAACCGTTTGCTCTTCAGATTCGGGCTGAACGTGCGCTTGGTCTTCTTGTTCGAGTGCGACACGTTGTGTCCGCCCTGCGCCCCTTTCCCGGTGATTTGACAAACTTTCATTGCTTTTCAGGTCGGTTGAATGAATAAAACAGAGTGCAAATTTCGGTATTAAAATTCGAATTATCAAATTTTTTCGGTCGCGAGGGCGATTTGGGGCCAGAGTTCCGACAGTTCGGTGTAGCGGAACGGAACGGCGTTCAGGATGGCGGAGCCGTCGACAGGGGTGTGGGGGGCGATGACGGCGCCCATGGAGGGAAAGAGCGGAACGCTCGTTTTCAGCAGCCAGCGGGGCACGCGAAGGGTGGGTTCGGAGCGGCCGACGGCCTGGGCGATGGCTCCTAAAAAACGCCGGAACGAGAGATTTTCGGCTGACAGGATGTATCGTTTTCCCCAGGATTCGGGATTTTCGGCCAGCAAAATCATGGCGCGTGCCACGTCGGTGGCGGTGACGAAAGCGGTTTCGCCGTCGAGCCAGAACCGGTTGGCCCCTTTGCGGGCTGCCCGGAAAAGACCGTTCAGCCAAAAGCCGGTTTCCGGGGCCTGGAGGCCGACGATGACGGCCGGATTGACGATCACGACGGGCAGTCCGTGTGCCGCGGCGCGCCAGACTTCGTTCTCGGAGAGGAATTTGCTCCGGGCGTAGGGCGATGCGCCGGCGAGGTTCTCCATGATCGCCCTCTCGTCGATCCGGCCGGAGGGCCCGGCGGCGTGTCCCAGCGCGGCGATGGAGCTGACGTGGACGAACAGCGGACGGGGGGGGGCCGATGGCATTTCGAGGGCGGCGGTGGCGAGGTTGTGGGTGATTTCGACGTTTCGGCTCACTAATTGTTCGCCGTTGTGGGCCGAGCCTACGGCGACTTGGGCCGCGCAGTGGAAGATCGTGTCGGGGCGGCAATCGGCCAGGGTTTGCCGACAGTCATCGATATATTCCAGCGCGGCGACCGATTTCCGGTATGGCTCTCTGTCGAGTTTTTCGTGCCGGAGGAGCCATTCGAGGCGGTTCCACGAGGTTTCGGAATGCGCGACGGCTGTAATTTCGCAGCGTTCCGCTGGGTCGACCGACTGGTTGCGGCGCAGCAGTTCGGCGATCAGGTGACTGCCCACCAGTCCGGTGGCTCCGGTGATGAGGAGGTTTTTCATGGCGGTCAGATTTTGTAGTAGCATTTATAGGGGTCGACGGCTACGAGGCCTTTGGCGCGGAGCTGGCCCACGAGGCTCGATGCCTCCCACAGGGGTACCTGCCACAGGTCGGCCAGGGTCTCGGCATCTAACCGCTGTCGTTCGGGAAAGGCTTCGTAGGCCATCCGCTGCCGCTCGGTGAGCGCGGAAAGGGAGGGGGCTTCGGTCGTCGCCCGGGGCGGTTCGGCCGACCAGTTCAGGGTGTCCCACACGTCTTCGGCGCTCTGGTACAGGATAGCTTTGTTCGACCGGATGAGCATGTTCGTCCCTTCGCTGGCCGGTGCGTCGATGGGGCCGGGAAGGGCGAAAAGTTCTTTGTGGTAGCTGGATGCGATGTCGGCGGTGACTAACGAACCGCCGCGGGCGGCCGATTCGACGACGATGGTGGCGGCGCTCAGCCCGGCGATGAGCCGGTTGCGGCTGAGGAAGTTGCCGCGGTCGATGACGGTGCCGGGCGGCATGTCGGAGACGATGGCGCCGCCGGATTCGAGGATCTGGCGGGCGAGGTAGTAGTGGCTCCGGGGTACGATGTCGTCTACCCAGCCGGCCATAATGGCGACGGTGCGGAGCCGGTATTTCAGGGCGGCGACGTGGGCGGCTTTGTCGATGCCGAAGGCCAGACCGCTGACAATGACGGTGTCGGAGCTCCGCAGGGAGAGGTCGCGAACGACGCGTTCCGTGGCGGCGGTGCCGCCGGGTGTGGCGTTCCGGGTGCCGACGACGGAGAGCCAGTGACCGTTGTTGAAGTCGATATCGCCGCGCACGTACAGCACGCAGGGGGCGTCGGGACATTCGGCGAAGGCGCGGGGAAAGGTGTCCATTTCGTTGGTCAGTACGCGGACGCCGGTGCGTTCGCAGAGGTCGAGCACGCTCCGGGCACGGGCTTCGCTGGCGTGAGAGGCGACGCGCTGGGCCAGACGCAGGGGCAGACCGGCGCTCATCAGCTGCTCGATGTCGGCTTCCATAACGGCGTCAGCGCTCCCGAAGGTGTCGAGCAACTTCCGCATGTGGCGGCTCCCGATGCCTTCGACCAACGACAAGGCTATACTCTGTTTCATCTCGTAAAGATAACGATATTTCTGCCTGTCGTTCTTTGTGCTGGAGGGTACTGTTCTTTTTGTGAACAAAAAGAACCAAAAAAACTTCAGACGGATGCTTCGCATCCTCAAGCTGCCGGCGGCCCAAATCTCGGTTTATTCGTTGGGCTGTAGTTTTCCGGCGCAGCGCGCTAATAATGGGCATAATACCCTAAGCGCGCTCGCCGAGAAAACCCAGCCCGACAGACTCGCGAAGACTGCGGACTGCGGAGCCTAAGGAGTAGCGTAGCTAGCATAAAAGTTTACCTTAAGGTTTCCTCCTTGCGCCTCGGCCATTCAAGTAAACTTGATGGCAACTCGGCTGCTACGTCGGTTTTGGTGCCGCTTTTTACAAAAAGCGGCAGTTCCGTCCGGCACCAAAAAGCGTCAGGGGAAAAATCGTTATCTTTACGACATGGCACTATTGACAAGCGACACCCCGTTGAGTTCGGCACTGGAGCAGCATCCCAGTCTGATCCCCCTCGTGAACCGGTTCGGCATTCGGCTCGGATTGGGTGATCGGACCCTTGCCGCCGTGTGCGACGAACATCGGCTCGATCCGGAATTCATGCTTCTGCTCATGAACACCTACCTGTTCGACGAGTATTTTCCCGAACAGCGTCTCAAATCGTTTCACGTCAGCCGAATCGTCGATTACCTGAGCAAAACCAACGCCTATTATCTGCACTACCAGCTGCCCAACATCGAGCGGCACCTCGCCCGGCTGATCGCCGGCGGCGGCGAAAACAGCCAGCTCGCTTTGCTCGGGCGGTTCTTCGAGCGGTTCAAGGAGAGTTTGATCGCTGCCATCGACTACGATGCCGAGGTCTGGTTTCCGTATTGTGCCGCTTTGAGCGCAGGGACGGTGCCGCAGGGGAGTGTGCCGAGGCCTTGCCCGGCGCCTCAGACCGCTGCGGACGAAGAGGAGGATCCGACCGTCGGGCTACTGCGCGACCTGCGCAGCATCATGGTGCGCCACCTGAGCGGCGAATACGATGACAATCTGGCCTATGCCGTCATCTTTGCCATCGGGAGCATCGAACGCGACATCCGCCAGCACAACCGCATCCGCGACCGCATACTCACCCCTTTGATCGATGCCTTATGCCGCGCATAGCCGTTGTCTTGTCCGACCTGCTGCAACGCGCCGGGCTGGCGGCCCTGCTGGAACGCTATTTCGCACCGGTGGAGGTCGAATGTTTCGCCGCCGTGGACGACGCTTTGCGCGAGGAGAGAGCCTTCGACCTCTATTTTACAGACAGTGCGGCGTTCGCAACCGAAGTCGATTTTTTCCTGACCCATCGGGCGCGCTGCGTGATTCTCGCGCCGCAGGAGAGCGGCGGTGGCGGCTGCGAGACCCCGTATGTCGTATCGACCCGTGGCACGCTGGAGGAGGTGGTGGAGCAGATCGGGCGACTCTGGCGAGACGACCGGTCGGAGGACGAGAAATCTTCGACCGACCTCTCCGGGCGCGAGGTCGAGGTGCTGCGTCTGGTGGTCAGCGGAGCGATCAACAAAGAGATTGCCGACCGGTTGCACATCAGTCTCAATACCGTCCTGACCCACCGCAAAAATATTACTGCCAAACTCGGCATCAAAACGGTTTCGGGACTGACCCTCTATGCCTTGATGCACGGCTATATCTCGGCGGACGACATGCCGCTTTGAGGTGCGGGACGTATAAAACGAGAGGCTCGACTGAATGGTCGAGCCTCTCGTTTTGCTATGGGACGAGGGCGGTTTACAGATGTAACACCTGCCTCCGGTTCGCCCCGCGGCGGTAGGAGATATGTACCCAACGGTAGTGGGCTTCGTCGATCAGTTGGTCGAATTCGATCGTTCCGGCCCGTTGCAGCTCTTCGATGCGGCGGAAAAACCGTTCGTTGGCTGCCGGAGCGCCCACGCTCAGGTCGGCTGCCTCGCCCCGCATGTGTTGCGACGTCGCGACACCGCCCACCGCTGCGTTCAGCTCCGGTGACCGGTAACCGCTATTGACCGTCACGGGAGCTCCCCACGCGGCGCGGATCGGGTCGAGCAGCTCCTCGATCAGGGTTTGCAGTCGACCGGCCGCCTCGTTCGGCGGTCGGTTGTCGATTCTCCGGGCTGCCGCCGTCGCCGAACGGCACAACTCCTCTACCGTAAAATACTTCATATCCTTTTATATAGTTAATCGTTGCGCCGTTTCCGGCCCGTGAAGCGGACGACTGGGGCGAGTCGTCCGTCGGCGGAGCGTTCGTACAGGATGTACGACTGTTCGCTGCCCGAGCCCTCGTCTGCGTGCTGAAACCATTTGTCGGAGTACCGGAAACGGAGCCGATTCTCGCCATCGAGCGTTATCTCCTGCGGGCGGAGGTTCTGGATCAGGTCGATCGCTTCGTCGAACGAAGCCGGAAGAACGACCGGTCTCGACAGGGTGTCGGCTGCGCGGAGCGTTTGTTGCAGGGTCTCCATCGCGACGGCCGGAGAGGAGGGGAGGGTTCGGCGCGTCAGGGGGGTGTGGCCGGCGCTCGGGAGGAGGGGGAGGGCCAGGAGGAACAGGCGCAAAATAGCGGATCTCATCGGAATTCGACAAATAAAGGGTTAAAGGTTGACACGACTTTTATTCCCGACGTTCCGTTGCGCTTCGGCGACCTTTTCCAACTCGCCGAGGGCTTGGGCTGAGGCTTCGCGCATCAGGACGAGCCGGCAGCCGCAGCACGGACAGACGAAATCCCGACCAGGATCGAGCAGCGATTCAGGTCGGCGGGGATCAGGGTGGAGTAATCGGGGCAGGGAATGCCGGTCGGACGGCCTGGGTGGGTGAATCAGGGGCTCGCGGTGCGGAGCCTCTGTTGCGAAGATAGAATCGGTCTCTGCTGCGGGCTGCGGGCGGTTTGCGAATGGCTCGTTCGGGTTTGCGAGGGGACGAAAAAAGGCTTCGGAAAAAATTCCGAAGCCTTTTTTTGTTGAGGATACTAACGATACTAATCCGCCGCCGCAAAACCCTTGATCCGTTCCGCCAGGGATTCGGCATCGATGCCGCACGCCCGCTGAAGCTCGCCCACCGCTCCGTGTTCCACGAACCGATCCGGCAGCCCCAGCCGCACCACTTCCCGCACGGCCCCGCCCAGCAGGTTCCGGTCGGACAGAAACTCCAACACCGCCGAGCCTACGCCCCCCGCAATCACCCCGTCCTCGACCGTCACCACCCGTCGATAACCTCGCGTCGCGATCCGCAGCAGCAACTCCTCGTCCAGCGGCTTGGCGAACCGTAAATCATAGTGCGCCACCGCAATCCCCTCTCCGGCCAAAGCCTCCACCGCCTTAGCCGCCTCCAGCCCGATCGCGCCGATGGAAAGTATCGCAACATTCGCGTTTTCAGGCTCGTTCAAAATACGTCCTTTCCCCACTTCTATACGCGAAAAGGGTGCCCCGAGCACTTCCCCCGCCGCAAAGGCCCCGCCCCGCGGATAGCGGATCACCCACATCCCATTGTTCGCCAGCGTCGCCGTGTACATCAGGTTCCGCAACTCCATGGCATCGATCGGCGCCGCGATCGTCAGCTCCGGAATCCCCCGCAGCAGAGAAAGGTCGAACGCCCCGTGGTGCGTCGCCCCGTCTTCCCCCACCAGCCCGGCACGATCCAGGCAGAGCACCACCGGCAGCCGCTGCAAAGCGGCGTCGTGGATGATGTTGTCCACCGCTCGCTGCATGAACGACGAGTAGATGTTGCAGAACGGCACGCGTCCCGCCGCCGCCAGCCCCGCCGAAAAGGTCACGGCGTGTCCCTCCGCGATCCCCACGTCGTAGGCCCGATCCGGCATCCGCTCCATCAGCAGGTTCATCGAACAGCCGGTCGGCATCGCCGGCGTAATGCCCACGATCCGCTCGTCCGCCTCCGCCAGCTCGACCAGCGTGTGGCCGAATACCTCCTGAAACTTCAGCGTTTGCATGCCGGATTCGGCCTTTGCGGCTGCAAACCGTTCGCCTGTCTCCGGATCGAACTTTCCGGGTGCGTGCCACTCGGTCTGATCCCGCTCGGCCGGCGCATACCCCTTCCCCTTGACTGTCAGCGTATGCAGGATCTTCGGCCCCGGCAGACTCCGCAGGTCGCGCAGCGCCCGCACGAGTGCCACGACGTCGTTCCCGTCCACCGGCCCGAAATACCGGAAATTGAACGATTCGAAGAGGTTGCTCTGGTGCAGGAAGAACGATTTGGCGCCATTGACGATCTTCTGGATCATCCGCCGCAGCCGCGGTGTCCGATCCAGCGCGCGCCAGGTCGTATCCTTGAACCAGTTGTAATGGCGCGAGGTGCTGATCTCCAGCAAAGCCTCTTTCAGTGCCCCGACGTTCGGGTCGATCGAGATGCGGTTGTCGTTGAGCACGACCAGCAAGTCGTTCGCCGGATCGGCACCGGCGTTGTTGAGCCCTTCGAAAGCCAAGCCGCCGGTCATCGCTCCGTCGCCGATCACGGCCACGCACTTCGCTCCCCCGCCCGTCTCGGTCTGCATGCCCCGCAGCAGTCCCAGCGCGGCCGAAATCGAAATGGAGGAGTGTCCCGCTCCGAAAGCGTCGAACGGGCTCTCGCTCATCTTCGGAAAACCGCTGATGCCGCCCAGCTTGCGGTTGGTGTGGAACCGATCCCGCCGACCGGTGATGATTTTGTGGGCGTAGGCCTGGTGCCCCACGTCCCAGACGAGTTTGTCGTTCGGGGTGTCGTAGACGTAGTGGATGGCCACGGCCAGCTCCACTGCTCCGAGGCTGGAGCCGAGGTGGCCCGGATTGGTCGATACTTCGCGGATGATGAACTCCCGCAGCTCGGCGCAGTAGGCCGGCAGCTCGTCGATGGCGAGTCGTCGCAGGTCGGCCGGCGAGTCGATCCGGTCGAGGTAGGTGGTGGCTTGCGTCTTCTTTTCGGCTGTGGGCATAATCACAAAGATAGAAAATTTGTACCTTCGCCTTATGAAAAAAGGAAAAATAGTCGGGGCGGCGATGCTCGGGGCGGTGGTGGTTTTGTGGGGCGGGGTGTCGTGCGTCTCGATGAAGAAATACCGCGAAACGCAGACGAGGGCGTTGAGGTGCGAGACGGGGAGCGCGACGCTCCGGGCGGAGAACGAGCAGTTGCGGGAGCAGCGGGCGGCACTGGAGGCGCAATATCAGGCGCTGGACTCGACGCACTATGCGGAGGGGCTGACGAATGCGGAGCTCCGGACGCTGCTCAAGGAGCGGACGAGGATCCTGACGGAGGTGAGGACGCTGCTGGGTGAGGCGCTGCGCGATTTCGACAGCGAGGGGCTGACGGTCTCGGAACGCGGGGGGATGATCTATGTGTCGGTGGACGAGAAGCTGCTGTTCGAGCTGGGAAAGGCGGAGGTGTCGCCGGCGGGCGAACGGGCGGTGATGAAGGTGGGCGAGGTGCTGGCGCGCAATCCGGCGATCCGGATCATGGTGGAGGGGCACACGGATAATCTGCCGTATCGCTCCAAAGAGGGGGATCAAATCATCGATAATTGGGACTTGAGTGTCCACCGGGCGACGGCGGTGGTGCGTATCCTGCTGCGGAACCGGGGGATTGCGCCGAAGCGGATCACGGCGGCGGGACGCAGCCAGTATGTGCCGCTGGTGGGGGGAACGGATCCGGAGGCGAGGGCCCAAAACCGACGGACGGAGATCATCCTCACGCCGGACATGGATCGGCTGTCGGAGTTGCTCGAACGGGCGGGACGCATGACGGACGCGACGCGATAGTCGCTCCTTTCGTTGTCTGAATAATCTTCGTTTAGTCGTGTCTACCCGCATGGAACTGCCGCTTTTTGTAAAAAGCGGCACCAAAGCCGACGTAGCAGCCGAGTTGCCATCAAGTTTACTTGAATGGCCGAGGCGCAAGGAGGAAACCTTAAGGTAAACTTTCATAATAGCTACGCTACTCCTTAGGCTCCGCAGTCCTCAGTCTCTGTAATTCCTTTTGGATCGGGGTTGTAGCGCGCTTAATGCGAACTTAACCTTTGGCGCGCTACAACTCCCGACCCAAAGAAAGGTCGCGAGGTGGGCCGCCGGCAGCTTGAGGATGCGAAGCATCCTTGAAAGTTTTTCTGGTTCTCTTTGTTCACAAAGAGAACAGTACCCTCCCGGGCAAGTACAGACAATTGAAAAGATAATCATCACGAAAGATGACCATAGAGCAGTTAGTGCAGCGGATCGACGAGAGTGCCTCGCAAGTCGAGTTTCGGGAGCGGTACGAGAGCGAGCGCACCTTGCGGATTCGGGGGTTGGCCGGGTCGTTGCTCGCCTTTGTCGTCCGCGGCATCGCCCGGCAGAAAGGCGGCATCCATCTGCTCGTTGCCGACGACCGCGACGACGCCTCCTATCTCTGCAACGACCTGATCAACATCGCCGGGGAAGAATTTTCCGGCGCGATACTGTTATATCCCACCGCCTACAAGCGCTCCGTCCAGACCCGTCGCGAAGACCCCGCCGGCATCGTCCAGCGGACAGCCGTGCTGACCGCCCTCGCCGGGTACGACAGCTCCCGGAAGCCGCTCATTATCTGCACCTATCCCGAGGCCTTGGCCGAAAAAGTCGCCGATCGGCAGCGGCTCTCCGAGCATATCCTCCGTCTGCGGCGAGGGCAGCGGATCGGCATGGACGAGCTCGAACAACAGCTCGGCGAATACCGCTTCGAACATGTCGATTTCGTCGGCGAACCGGGCCAGTACGCCCGGCGCGGCGGGATCATCGACCTCTTCTCGTTCGGCGACAACAAACCCTACCGGATCGACTTTTTCGGCGACGACATCGAATCGATCCGGCTCTTCAACGTCGGCACCCAGCTGTCGACCGAAACCCGCGACGAGATCGAGATCGTACCCAACCTCAAAAATCCGGAATTGGCTGAAAAACGCGTCTCGCTGCCGGAGTACATCGGCCCTGGAGAGGTGACCTTGTGGATGACCAACCCCGTCCACTTTCTCGGTCGGCTCGACCAGATTCGGACGAAGCTCCTCGGCGAGCTCGACGAGCCCTCCGCCATCGACAGCCAGGTGACCAGCCGGAAACAGTTCGTTGCCGAGACCCAGGCTTGGCGGTGGATTTCGCTGAATGTCCATGCGCCCGAGCGGGTGGCCGGGGGAGCCGATATCGACTTCGGAGCTTCGCCCCAGCCCCAGTTCAACAAAAACTTCGAACTGCTCGCCGACGATATTCGGCGAGGGAACGACGAGGGGAGAACCACCTATATCCTCACCGAGAACCGCGCCCAGATGGAGCGGCTCGAAAACGTCTTCGACTCCGTGGGGCTCGAACATGTGGGATACGGCCATGTGCCGCTCACCTTGCACGGAGGGTTCGTCTTGCCCGCTCTGCACCTCGCCCTCTACACCGACCACCAGATTTTCGACCGCTACCACCGCTACACTGTTCCCAACGAGATCGACCGGCGCGAGAGCATGACCGTCGCGGAGCTCAATGCTTTGCAGGTGGGCGACTACGTGGTGCATATCGACCACGGGGTGGGGAAATTCGGCGGGCTGGTGCGGAGCACGACCAATGGTGTGGTGCAGGAGTTTATCAAGCTGGTCTACCGCGACAACGACATCCTCTTCGTCAATGTCCACTCCCTGCACCGGATTAGCAAATACAAGGACAAGGACGCGCCGGAACCTAAGATTCACAAACTCGGTTCGGGGGCCTGGCAGAAACTCAAACAGACCGCCAAAAGCAAGGTCAAGGACATCGCCCGGGAGCTGATCGCCCTCTATGCGCGGCGGAAGGCGAGCCGGGGATATGCCTACTCGCCCGACGGCTTTCTGCAACAGGAGTTGGAGGCTTCGTTCCTCTACGAGGACACGCCCGACCAGCAGAGCGCTACGCAGGCCGTGAAGGAGGATATGGAGCAGGCGGTGCCGATGGATCGGCTGGTCTGCGGCGACGTGGGGTTCGGGAAGACCGAGATCGCGATTCGCGCGGCCTTCAAAGCGGCTACCGACGGGAAGCAGGTGGCGGTGCTGGTGCCGACTACGGTTTTGTCCCTCCAGCATTATCGTACTTTTTCGCGACGGCTGAAGGATTTTCCGGTGCGGGTCGAGAATTTCTCCCGGGTCAAGACGACGAAACAGACTCGCGAGATTCTCGACGACCTGGCGGAGGGCAAGATCGATATTATTATAGGTACCCATCGGTTGTTGGGCAAGAATGTGCGCTTCAAAGACCTCGGGCTGCTGATCATCGACGAGGAGCAGAAGTTCGGGGTGGCGAATAAGGAGAAGTTGCGGCACATCAAGGCCAATGTCGATACGCTGACCCTGACGGCGACGCCGATTCCGCGGACGTTGCAGTTCTCGCTGATGGGCGCGCGCGACCTGTCGATCATCAATACGCCGCCGCCGAACCGGCAACCGGTGGCCACCGAAGTGGACGTCTTCGACGAGGAGATCGTCCGGGAGGCGATCGAGGCGGAGCTGCATCGCGGCGGACAGGTCTTTTTCCTCCACAACCGGGTGCAGAGTCTCGGGCGGATGAAGGAACTCATCGAACGGCTCTGTCCGGGGACGCGGGTGGCGGTGGGACACGGCCAGATGCCGGCGGCCGAGCTGGAGAAGATCATGATGGACTTCATCTACGGCGAATACGATGTCCTGCTGGCGACGACGATTATCGAGTCGGGGATCGACATTCCGAATGCCAATACGATGATTATCAACGATGCCCATCTGTTCGGGCTCTCCGACTTGCACCAGTTGCGGGGACGGGTGGGGCGGACGAATCGCAAGGCGTATTGCTACCTGTTGATCCCGTCGGAGGAGCGGGTGACGGGCGAGGCGCACCGACGGTTGCGGGCGTTGGAGGAGTTTTCGGACTTGGGGAGCGGTTTTCATATCGCCATGCAGGACTTGGATATTCGCGGTGCGGGTAATATTCTGGGGGCGGAACAGAGCGGTTTTATCGCGGACATCGGGTTCGAGACGTATCAGAAAATTATGGCGGAGGCGGTGGCCGAGTTGCGTGAGGAGCAGGGATTGGAGCCGGATGTTTCGGCGATCGACTGTGTGATCGAGACCGATTCGTCGGCCCATCTGCCGGACAGCTACATCGGGACGACGGCGGAGAAGATTCGGCTCTATCGGGAGCTGGACGGTATCCGGACAGAGGAGGCGTTGCAGCAGTTCATTGCGCGGCTGACCGACCGGTTCGGCGAGCCTCCGTCGCCGGTGCAGGAGCTTTTCGAGGTGGTTTGGTTGCGGCGGGTGGCGGAGGCGAACGGTATCGAACGGATTGTGCTCAAGGGTGGGCGGGCGACGCTCTATTTCGTGGCGGACGAGCGGTCGGCGTTTTACAAGAGCGATCGTTTCATGACGTTGTTGCAGGCTGTGGCGGCCTCTCCGGCGCGGTTCAAGCTCAATCAGTCGGGCAATAAGTTATCTTTGTCTGTCCGGGAGGCGAAGTCGGTGACGGCTTTGCGGCGTGCGCTGGAGGGGCTGGCCGGCTGTTGAGGGGCGGTTGTCGTTAGTTGTTGGGGTAGAGGCTGCCAGTAGAAATGCGTAAGCATTTCCCGTCCACGGGACGTGGGGCCCGCGCGGCCCGAGCGCAGTTCCCTCTCGTAGGACAGACGCGCGCCTCTGCCTAAAGAGGGAAATCGTGTCAAAATGCGCTTGCGCGTTTTGACACGATTTCCCAAGGCGCGCGAAAAAACTTGTCCCCGCGCGAAAAATCCGTCGCCCGCCCGCTTTAAAGGGCATATTCTGCCGGTTGGCACTTGGCCAACCCGGCAAGAATTGCCGCGGGCGACGGCAAGCGACAGCGGAGCCGCAGTGAGGCTGACACGGGACGGAGAACTGGGCTGGGCTTTGGGCTGTGACTGTTCTTTGGGCACGAAAACCGTAGCCGGTTTTCGTGCTGCGTTGGGCCGAGCTGTTGGTCGTGCTTTTGCGGTTCGTAGAACCGCCGGGCTTGCGCGCTGGGCCTTCGGCCCACCCGGGGAGCGCGCAGCCCGAACCAGAAAGAATAGGGCATTGCCAAACGGACTGAAACCTGCGGGGCCCGCAGCAACGTCAGTTGCGGGCCTCCGCTGGGGGAGGCTTCGGCCCGCGCGATTCTTCGAATCGCAAGCATCCCCCGTTTATTCCGAGAGGCAACGCAACTGAAGACCGTAGCCGCGATTGTGTGAGTCGCTCGGATTGAGATATGCCGCGTAGAAGTTCAGGAACACGGCGAAAGTCCTGTTGACGGTCGAAGACCAGCTGAACCCCAGGTGACCGACATAGGCCGGTGTCCCCTTGTCGTAGCCGCGGTTGCCCGGGGCGGGGCTGCCCCGAACTTGACGATCATTATGAATTTAGTCATCGACATAGGAAATACCTTTGCAAAAGTCGCCATCGTGGATCGCGGCGAAATCGTCGCCCGGGAGACACAACCGCAACTCGAGCGCGATCTCCTCCTGCGCCTGCTGGAGCGGCATCCGGAGACCGACCGCGCCATTCTTTCCACCACCCGGCTGGCCGACTCCGCCACAGAAGCGTTTATCGAACGGCAAGTCGGCCGACTGATTCGCTTCGGTGCGCAGACCCCCGTGCCTCTGCGAAATGGCTATGCCACCCCCGAGACCCTCGGAGCCGACCGGATGGCCGCAGCCGTGGGAGCCTGGGGTCGGGCTCCGGGACGAGAACTGCTCATCTTCGACTTCGGGTCTGCCATCACCATCGACCGCGTGAGCGCCGCCGGCGAATACCTCGGCGGCAACATCTCGCCCGGCATGACCATGCGGTTCGAAGCCCTCCATCGGCTGACCGACCGGTTGCCCCTGTGCGGCGCTCCGGCCGGCGAGACGACCCTCACCGGACGAACCACCCGACAGGCCATCGAAAGCGGCGTCGCGGTCGGTATCGTGCACGAAATCGAGGGGTACATCGACCGCATCGGAGCGCAAAATCCGGATTTGGCCCTCTTTTTTGCCGGTCGGGACGCGAATTTCTTTGCCGACAAAGTAAAAAAGCCGATATTTGTGACTCACGACCTCGTGATCGAGGGACTCAACCGAATACTCGAATACAATGCCCAACTCAATAGTTAGGAGAGCGAGATACGTTGCGATCGTCCTGTTGCTGAGCATGTTCGGCGGAGGCATGATCTCTGCGGCATATGCTCAGATG
Source organism: Rikenella sp. (assembly GCF_056799795.1). NCBI lineage: Bacteria > Pseudomonadati > Bacteroidota > Bacteroidia > Bacteroidales > Rikenellaceae > Rikenella > Rikenella sp. The sequence goes on along the minus strand of NZ_JBQIQO010000011.1, from coordinate 48,765 downwards.
AGCAGCCTGAACACCTTTTCGCCGTACACGATGTACGGCATCGGCGACCTGGCGGTCGGCGGGAGCGCTTTCAACCGACCGATGGGAGGCGTGGGGGTTGCTTTTCGCACGCCGTATCGCTTCAACTACCTCAACCCGGCGGCGCTGAGCGCCATTCCGCGGCAGTCGGCCCTCTTCAACTTCGCCGGCGAGGGGAAAAATATTTATGCCAAAAGTCCGAATACTTCCACCTCGTACAACACCTTCAATATCCATGACCTCGGGCTGGCGGTGCCGCTGGGGAAGGGCGTGGGGCTCGGATTCTCGCTGACGCCGGTCAGTTCGGTGGGGTACACCAGCCGGTTGGTGGAACGGAGCGCAGATATTACCCAGAATGTGGGGAGTACCATTTATAACTATGCCGGCGACGGGGGGATCACGCAGGTCTCCATGAATCTCGGGGTACATGTGGCCAAAGGGCTTTCGCTCGGGGCCACCATGCACTACTGGTTCGGGGATATCGAACGGCAGTACAACGTCGTGGTGAACGACTACACCTCGTCGACCATCTATCGCAACATCGTCTCGTCGGAGAACAAGAATATCAGCAAACTCTTGTTTACGCTGGGGGCGCAGTATACCTGTCGGGTCGGAAAGCAGAACGCTTTGACCGTCGGAGCGACGTATCAGCCGAAAGTGAAGGCTACCGTGCGGGACAGCCGTTTGACCTTGTCGCACAACTCGGTGATGGTGGATACCATCTACTCGGCCCGGAGCCGGACGAAGATGGATATTCCGGCCAAGTGGGCGGCGGGGATCGCATTCCAGGGGCCGAAACTGACCGTCGCATTCGACTACAACCGGCAGGACTGGGCCGGCGCGTTTGCCATTCCCGAGGGACAGGAAATTTCACTCGGCGTGTATCAGGACTTCCGACTCGGGTTCTCCTATACGCCCGATCAGTTCGATATTCGGAACGCCTTGAAACGGTGGACCTATAAAGCGGGGGTGCGGTACGGGGACAGCTACCTGACGATGCGGGGGAATCGCCTGCGCGATGCCGCGGTTTCGGTCGGGGTCGATTTCGCCCTCAAACGCGGTACCTTCTCCAAGGTCGGGATCGGCCTCGAATACGGCGAACGCGGCTCGTGGGCGAAGGATATGGTGCGCGAACGCTACTTCAACTTTACCGTCGCGCTGAGCCTCTTCGGGAACGATTACTGGTTCGTGCGGCCGAAATACAATTAATATTTGCAAAATTCCGCCGGAACTCCGAACTTTATAGTCCGTTTTTTCCGTTAACTTCATGAGCCGGGGGAGGCTTTGCAGCCCCGACGGAACGTTGTTTACCTCAGTTTGTTTATTTCCGGTTCGCCTCTTTTGCCGGGGCGGACGAAACCAAAACTAACCGCAACCATGAAAACACGAGTTTATTCCCTGATCGCTGCTTTCTGCCTGCTGGGCGGGGCGGTCGGCGCACAGGACTTCCGCGAGGATCCCAGGTACGGGAGCGATCCGGCATCGCGGGAGCAGAACGTGCGCATCCTCAACTTCTTCAACGACGCTTATAAGGCCAAGGAGTACGGACAGGCCACGGTCTATCTGCGCCAGTTGATCGAAAACGCTCCGAAGGCGACCCAGAACCTCTATATCCGCGGCGTCGAGATCTATAAGAGCAAGGCGCTCGGGGCGCAGAGCTTGCAGGAGCGGAAAATGTATGTGGACAGCATCCTCTGGTTTTTCGACAAACGGATCGAAGCCTTCGGCAACCATCCGCAGCGCGGCGAAGCATATCTGCGGGGGGAAAAGGCGAAAGCCTTCCTCGCTATGATGCCGGCCGACCGCGAACGGCTCTTCCAGCTCTTCCAGGAGGCTTTGCATGAAAAACACCCGCTCAATCCGGGCTTGGCCGTGACCTACTTCAACTCGGTGGTCGAAAGCTACCGCCTCGACGATGTGACGCCGGAACAGGTGATCGATATTTATGAGCGGCTCAGCCAGCGGCTGGCGGGGTGCGAATCGCCGGAACGCGCCGAGGCGATGAAGGCGATCGACGACCTCTTCGCGTCGAGCGGGGCGGCCAATTGCGAGACCGTCGAAAAAATCTATCGGCCCAAATACGAAGCCGATCCGGGGAATGCCAAACTGATCGAAACCATTCTCGCGCTGCTTCGGCGCGGGAACTGCTCCAGCGACTTCTACCTGACGATGCTGGAGAAATACTATGCCGCCAATCCGCGGCCGGACGTGGCGGTGCAGCTCGCTTCGCTGTTCCAGGAAAAACAGGAGTTCGGAAAGGCGATGGAGTACCTCCGTATCGCCATCGACAACGAGACCGATCCGGCACAGAAGACCAACTTCATGTTGCAGGGAGCCGGGATGGCGCTCTCGTCCAGCTCGTATCGCGAAGCGGCCCAGTTTGCCCGTCAGGCTATCGACAACGATCCGAATAACGGGCTGGCCTACTTCATCCTCGCATCGGCTTATGCAGGCGGGAGCGGCAGTGCGTGCAGCGGATTCGACCGGCAGACCGCTTTCTGGCTCGTGGTCGACAACCTGGCACAGGCACGGCGCTTGTTGCCGGCGGATGATCCGCAGCAGTCCACGATTTCGCAGATGATCGGAAACTACAGCGCAAACTTCCCGAAGACGGAGGAAACCTTTATGCGCGGGCTCAATCCGGGGGACTCGTACACCGTCAATTGCGGCTGGATCAGCGGCCGGACGGTGGTGCGGGAACGGTAATCCGCCTCCACGGGATGCCTTTCTCTTTGCACGACTTGTGTTCGATGCTTATGAACGAAAATAGAGACCGACCGACCTTCTGTCGGAGCGGGCGAGTGCTTGCCGCTGCTTTTTCAGCGGCAAGCATCCTTTTTTTCGCCCGGTGCGGAAACAACGAACCGACCCCGACGGTGGACGACCCTGAGACGACGCCAACCCAGGTGAGCTATAACCACCGGAGAATTAATTCTGTTGACGGCAATTTACAGTACCGGATGGAGACCCCCCTGCTCGAACGGTACGAGTTGGCCAAGGAGCCGTTCATGGAGTTCCGCGAGGGGATCAAAGTCGAGACCTTCGACTCCGCTTTGCGGGTCGAGAGCGATATCGTGGCCGACTACGCCCGCTTCAACGAGACCCAAAAACTGTGGGAAGCGCGCGGGAACGTCATCGCGCACAATTACGAGACGGGAAAGGAGCCGCGGACGCTCCTGACCGAGCGGCTCTTCTGGGACCAGACCGCCAAGAAGATATACAGCGATACGATCGCCCGGGTGATCGACGGCGGGAGCGTGCACGTCGGGCGGAACTTCGAAGCCGACGAAAATTTCGAGCGGTGGAGCTTCCGAAATACCGTCGGGCAGATCGAAGTCGATGCTGTGGCCATGCGCGACACTTCTACGGTTGGTTCTGTACCGGTGGCGGCGGACACTTCGGCTACTAAATAGGCATTTTTCATGGGAACAACCATTCTCGTCATACTCATCGCCCTGCTGCTCTCGGCCTTTTTTTCCGGGATGGAGATCGCATTCCTCTCCTCGAACAAGCTGAGGCTCGAAATCGAACGCAAACAGCACCCGACCTACGGGAGGATCGCCAGCCTCTTTCTCAAGGCGCCGGGACAGTATATCTCCACCATTCTGGTCGGGAACAATATCGCGCTGGTCGTCTATTCGATCTTCATGAGCCTCCTCTATACGGCTATCGCCGGGCGATCCAACTACGCGGCCGAGACTTTGATCTCGACCCTTATTATCATCTTCACCGCGGAATTCTTGCCCAAAGCGGTGGTGCGCGCCAATCCGAACTTCTACCTTCGGACATTCGCCGTGCCGCTCTACGTGTTTTACATCCTCTTCTATCCGATCTCGAAATTCGCCACCCTGCTCTCCACCGGCCTGTTGCGGCTGATGGGGCGGCGCGTGGAAGAGACCCCGCAGATCACGGAGTTCGGCAAGGTCGATTTGGCCACCCTCGTCGAGGAGGCGGCCGTGGGCGAGGAGGGCGACGCTGCGGAACGGGAGGACAGTGAACAGCGCGTGAGGCTCTTCCAGAACGCCCTCGACTTCTCGGAACAGCGCGTGCGGGAGTGCATGGTGCCGCGCACCGAGATGGAGGCCATCGAGGTCGGCGAAGGGGTCGACGACCTGCGCCGGATGTTCGTCGGCACCGGATTCTCGCGCCTGCCGGTCTACGACGGGACGATCGACAACATCATCGGATATGCCAATCTGAAGAGCCTGTTCGACGGGCCGAAGACGATCCGGGAGGTGTTGCAGGAGACCTTGTACGTGCCCGAGACCATGTCGCAGCGGAAGCTGCTCGAAGCCTTTACCCGGTCGAACAAGTCGCTGGCCGTCGTGATCGACGAGTTCGGCGGCACGGCCGGGATGGTCACCCTGGAGGACTTGCTGGAGCAGATCTTCGGCGAAATCGAGGACGAACACGACGCCGATCATCTGGTCGAAAAGGAGGTCGCCCCCGGCGAATACGTATTGGCGGGACGGCTGGAGATCGACCACCTGAACGAGACTTACGACCTGAGGATTCCCGAGTCGGATCGCTACGAAACCTTGGCGGGGTATATCCTCGACCGCAGCGAAGACCTGCCCAAACCAGGGGATACGTTGCGCGCTGACGGACTGAAGATCAAGATACTCCGGACGGGGCACGCCCGCATCGAACTCGTACAGCTCGTCCGGACGGAAAAGGCCAGGTAGGGCGAGGGCGCTTTTGCCGCATACGACGCACACTGTTACGTATGTCGAAAAAAAACAGTACATTTGCCCCATTATATCGGCGTGCGCGGCGCGGCGTCGTTCCACAAGCAAATAAAAAAGAGAATATAACAGCATGGTAACTCTCAACACCCTCAGAAACAAAGGCGGCGTGCTGCTCGCGATCGTGATCGGCGTCGCGTTGCTGGCTTTCGTGCTCGGCGACATGTTCACCTCGGGGAGCACCCTGATGAACAGCTCGAAGATGAACGTCGGGACGATCGACGGCGAAAAAATCTCGATGCAGGAGTATGGACACGCTATCGACGAACTCACCGAAGTACAGCGGATTACCACCGGACGCGAAGGCTCCAACGAAGAGCAGAACGAGATGATTCGCGTGCAGGCGTGGGATCTGATGATCCGGAACAAGGCCTTGAAACCGGCGCTGGCGGAGGTGGGGCTGACCGTTTCGGACGAAGAACTGGTCGATCTGATGAGCGGTGCCAACCCGTCGCCGATTCTGGTCCAGATGTTCGGCGATCCGCAGACCGGGCGGTTCGAACCGGCCATGCTGCGGCAGCTGCTGGCCAATGTCGAACAGGATCCGACCGGCCGGTTGCAGATTTTCTGGAACTATTTGCAGGGCGAGGTGGCCGACCAGAGCCTGATCTTCAAATTCAAAACCTTGGTGGACAAGGCGGCTTACGTAACGGGCTTCGAAGCCGAGCGCATGGCGGCCTTGGAGGGGGAAACGTACGGGGTGGATTACCTCGTGAGCCGGTACGAATCGGTGCCGGACAGCACGGTGACGGTGAACGATGCTGCGCTGCGGAAATACTACGACACGCATCGCGGGATGTTCCGGCAGCAGGACTTGCGCGAGATCGAATACGTCACCTTCGAAGCGCTTCCTTCGCAGGAAGACTATGCGGCGGCGGAAAAGAACGTTCGCGAGATGGCGGACGGGCTGCGGACGACCGGCAATGTGCGTCAGTTCGTCTCGATGAACTCGCACAACCCGTTCGATGCCAGATACTATAAGGCCGGGGAGTTGACCGGCGAATTGGGCGCGTTCGCTTTTGGGGCGGGGACCGATGAGGTGTACGGGCCGGTATTGAGCGGCGACCAGTGGACGATGGCCCGGGTGGCCGATGTGCAGACCATGCCGGACAGCGTGCGGTTGAGCAGCATCGTGATTCCGGCGGAACCGAAGGCTTTTGCCGACAGTTTGTTGAACGCTTTGCAGCGCGGGGCGGACTTTGCCGCTGCGGCGCGGGCCCACTCGGTCGAAGCGCAGCAGGTCGACGGCGACGGCGACCTCGGGATGATGGATCCGCAGGTGTTGGCGCCGCAGTTCGCGGATGTCGTGAAGGAGATGAATGTCGGCGATATCCGGACGGTGACGACGCCGGAGGCGATTTGCATCCTGAAAATGACGGATCGCAAAGGGATGGCGCGCCGGGTGCAGCTCGGGGTGTTGAATTACAATGTGGAGGCGAGCGAACAGACTCGGAATCAGGTTTATGGCGAGGCCAATAAATTCGCTACGGCAGCGGCTGCGGGCGGATTCGAAAAGGCGGTGAACGACGCGGCGTTGGCTAAGCGGGTGGCGACTATCGGTTCGAACGACCGGACGGTCGGCGGGATTCAGCAGTCGCGCGAGCTGGCCCGGTGGGCTTTCAATGGCGAACAGGGCGAGCTGTCGGACGTCAAAGAGTTCGGTAACTATTTCGTGGTGGCGACCATTACCGGGGTGCGGGAAAAGGGAATCGCACCGTTCGAACAGGTGAAAGAGGACTTGAAAACTTTGGTCGTGCGGGAGAAAAAGGGTGAAATGCTGGCGGCGAAAATGAAGGGGGCGGCTTCGGTGGCGGCCTTGGCTTCGACCTTGGGGGTGGATACGCTGCACAACGACGATATCAATTTCGGCGGATTCATGGCTCCGGAGGTCGGTTTCGATCCGGCATTTACCGGCGGGGTGTCGGGGATCGGCAAGACGGGGGTGGTTTCGAAACCTATCGTCGGTCGGATCGGGGTGTATGCGGCTCAGATCACCGGTCAGCGGAAAGCGGCTCCGATGGATGTGGCGGTGGAAAAGGCTCGTCTGGCGGCGGAAGCGCAGCAGAGTGCGTTTATGGCCGCTTACGAAGCGTTCCTCGACTTGTGCGACATTCAGGATACGCGCTACCGGTTCTATTAATCGGTGTGAATTTGTCCCGGCTCGCTTCTATGAAGTAAGAAGGCTTAGTCTTTTTACAGATTGTATCGCATATATGTCGGCCTTACGCAGCATCGACCGCGTAAGGCCTTTTTTACAGATATACGCCTGATCGAATGAAATTCAGTGCCATTCCTTTGTATGCCCGAATCCTGCTCGGGATGATAGTCGGGATCGCGATCGGTCTGTTGGCCGTTCCGTGCGGTTTCTCCGGTCTGGTGACCGACTGGGTGAAACCTTTTGGCGAAATTTTCATGCGCCTGCTGAAATTTATCGCCATTCCGCTCGTGATGGTCTCGCTGATTAAGGGGGTGGGGAGCCTCGGCGACATTGCCTCGCTTTCGAAAATCGGTTTGCGGACGATCGGTATCTATATCTGTACCACCGTGTTGGCCATTGCGGTCGGGCTGGTGCTCGTCGAGGCGATTGCCCCGGGGAAGGTCGTAGGCGCCGAGAGCGCGGCGGCTATGGAGGCGGATTATCGGGCGGCTGTCACGGAACGCAGCGTCCAGGCCGAGGGGATGGCCGAGGTGCCGCCGTTGCAGTTTCTGGTCGATATCTTTCCGGACAACTGGATCGGAGCGATGGGCGATAACGGTCGGATGTTGCAGATTATCGTGATCGCGGTGCTGGTTGGGGTGGCGGTTCTGTCGGCGGGACGGGAGCGGACGGAACCGTTCATGAAGCTGATCGACGCGTTGGATGCGATTCTTCTGCGACTGATCGACCTGATTATGCGGTATGCGCCGATCGGTGTGGCGGCTTTGATGGCTGGGATGGTCGCCGACACGGCGGGGAATTTGGAGCTGCTCGGGGCGTTGGGGCTCTATGTGGTGACGGTGGTGTTGGGACTTTTGTTGATGATTTTTCTGTTTTATCCGTTGCTGGTTCACTTTTTCTCGAAGATTCCCGTGCGGAAATTCCTCCGGACGATGTCGCCGGTGCAGCTGTTGGCTTTCACCACCAGTTCGAGCGCGGCGACGCTGCCGCTCAATATGGAGGTCGTCGAACGAAAGTTGGGGGTTTCGCAGCGTGTCACCTCTTTTGTCTTGCCGATGGGGATGACGATCAATATGGACGGTACGAGCCTGTATCAGGCGGTGGCGGCGGTGTTTATCGCTCAGGTGTTGGGGATCGACCTGACGGGGGTGCAGTTGCTGACGATTGTGGCGACGACGACGCTCTCGTCGATCGGGACGCCGGGGGTGCCGGGCGGGAGTATCGTGGTGCTGTTGATGGTGTTGTCGTCGGTGGGGATTCCGCCGGAGGGGCTGGCTCTGATTCTGGGGCTCGACCGGCCGTTGGATATGCTGCGGACGGTGGTGAATGTCACGGGCGATGCGACGGTGGCTTCGATCGTGGATGCGAGGACGTCGATGTCGGAGTAGGGGGAATTTGCAGGGGATTAGGCTGGGGCTGATTCAGACCGAAGCGTGCGAGCCGCAAGGGTTCAACTCAATTTACCTCCTGCCTGTCGTTTTCGGGTTGTCGCCCATTCGTTTTTCGTTTAGGCGGGTCGGAGCCCTAGCGGCGACAGGGCCGGCGACCCGTTGGATCGCAAAAGCAATGCCCAAAGCACGGTCAAAAGTTCAGTCCAATTCTGTCGGGTTCGGGCTGCGCGTTCCGGGGGTGGGCCGAAGGCCCAGCGTGCAAGCCCGGCGGTTCTACGAACCGCAAAAGCATGGCCCATTCGTCCTCGGCGCGCCCCCCACGCGCCGCTAATGCGTCGCCCTCGCCGAGGACGGCGATTCCATTCGGAATCGCGCTATTCGCTCTCAGCCTAAAGCTCGCCCCAAAGCACTGCCCCGTGTCCGCCTCACTGCGGCTCCGCTTTCGCTCCGCCGCGTTTTCGCGCGCCTGGGGAAATCTTGTCAAAACGCACAAAGTGCATTTTGACGATTTCCCTCCTAAGGCGTGGCGCGTGTCTGTCCGACAGGAGGGTACTGCCCTTACGCCGGGCGGGCGCGCCCACAGGGCGTTTTACTGACAGCCTCTACCCCTATGCAACGCGGGCAGCCTCAGCCCAATTCCTCGCACCGCTCTCTGTCCGCGCGCTGGCGGAAATCTTATTCAAACGCATCACACGCGTTTGAATGATTTCCTTCTCCAGCTGTCGCGCGCGGTCGAGCTTCGACCCGCCTGAAACTGCCCTGCGCGGGCGGCGTCCGGGTGACCCCGGCGGGACGGGAAATGCTTGTGCATTTCCACTATCGGCCTCAGCCCAACTTCTTGTCCCGTTTTTTGTTCGTGTAGGTGCGCGGTAACTTTAATAAAAAGCTCCGCCTTGGCACGAATACGTCGGCCAAGCGGGTCGCCGAGGAATTGACAAACTCTCTGTTCCGTTTATTCCGAGAGGCAACGCAACTGAAAACCGGAAGCGCGACGGCTGGCGTTGCCGGGATGGAAGCTCTGAGTGTAATGGTGCAAACTGACGCCGTAAGTTTCGCTGACCGTAGACGAATGGCTGAACCCACCGTCTCCGACGACGCCCAAAATGCCCGCATTGAAATCGCGGAAGCCCGGGGTGGGGTACATTTAAAACTTAGAAACTCAGCGACAGGCCTGCTCCGAAATAGAAATCGGTATTCGACGGCGAAGCCAGCGTGAATTTGACCGTCGCCGGCGTCGTTGAACCCGCTACATTCACCTCGAACGCGATATCGCCGCCGTACGACCAGATGTTTTGTCCCTGCGTCCTGCCTCCGTCGGCGAAATAGAGACCCCGGCTCGCATCGCCGAACAGGTTGAGCCAGATGCGTTTGAAATAGATCAACCCGTTGATCCCCCCGTCCGGATAGCAGACCGGAAAGGTGTAATCCACCGAAGCCGCCCCGTAATACTTAGCCGCCCAGCCGTTGTAAGCGCCGCGCGGAAAGAGCGGTTTTTGTGCGAAGCCTAACTCCGCCTCCGTTTGATAAGCCGCTCCAGCTCGTATCGTAAAGCTGTGATTCCGCAGCAAACCCGGCAAATAACCCCGCAGATAGAGGCTGTACAACCGTCCGAATCGGTCGTTGAATGCCCCTGTCACATCCGCCCGCACCGCATAGCCCAACCGCGGCACGATACACCGTGTCGAAGCCCGTCGGTTGTCGCTCCACCACAGCGAAGTCTGATATTTCTGATACCCCCGGGTCAGCGTAAAACCCGTGTCGGTGCTGCGATAGAGCAGCGTGTTGTAGTGCGTGACCGAGAACGACGGCTGGAAGAGCCGCAGGTGACTCCCCCCCGAGAAACGCAGCGGTACGGCGATCGTCCCGCGCAGGTGGAGGTAGTTTTTCAGCCCGCCCGGCACGTAGATGCCGACTGCCCGATCCTCCGCCGAGGCATAAACGCCCTGTTTCCCACCCCCGTATTCCACCTCGGCCGTGATCTGCATCGGCAACCCTGCATACGTCCACGACGCGTGCAGCCGGTCGTTCCCCTGCATCCGCCCGTAGGTCGCCGTCCCGTAGCTGTCGCCCATCACGCTCTGGAAAAAGAGACTCGCTCCGAAGCCGATCGCCAGACCCCGCTCGTCTGCATTGAGCAGGTCGTCCATATCCGCCGTCACCGGAGCCCAGCTGTGGACGTTGAACCACCGCAGCGCCTTGTTGTATTTCCGCACCTTATGCGTCGTCACAGAGTCGTCCATCGGCAAGGCGCTCATCGTCGGCACCTCCCATGCCGGTGCCGGAATGTTCAGCAGATTCTTCGGCAGCCGCCGTCGAACGACCGTATCCTGCGCGGCAGCGATGCCGGTTTTGGCGATCTGGTAACCCGCTGCGGTGTAGGTGGTAAATAGTACCTCGCCGCGCGAAGCGTCCCCCGCCGGCCCGTAAGCTCCGAATCGCGAAGTCGTCATCCGCCGTTCCGGATAGCCCGCCTCGGTCAGGTCAATCGTATGGATTTCGTCTTTTCCCGACTCGATGGAGCTGAAATAGAGCCGCCCCCGACCGTCTGCCGTCAGCCCGCTGATCGTCGTCATCGACGGCTCCGTCACCTCCTCCACTGCCGTAAACCGCCCTGTTGTCGAGATCCAGGTGCGCTGCAAGTGCATGCCCCGCTCGCCCAATACGATGAACGACAGCGTCCGCGTGGAGTCGTCCCACGCCAAGCCGTGCAGGGTGGTCAGCCCGTCGAACCGCAGCCGGTCGACCTCCCGAAAATCTTTCGCGTCGTGCAACACCAGATCGCTCCCTCCCAGCCTGTCCGGCGAGACCGTCGCCACGAATTTCCGCTCTCCGTCCGGAAAAGTCAGCGGCGTGGCGAAGTAATTGGCCTGCCAGCGTCCGTAAGTGTGCCGCCGGCCCGTTGTCAGGTCGAGGCTGCGTACCACCGAATAGGTCTTGTACTCCCACACCGGATGGGGCTTGAATTCCGTCCACCACAACGTGTTCCCCGCCACCGTCGGCCGGCTCGACGGCGGAGCGATCCACCGCAAAGTCCGTTCCTGATGCCGCCGCTTCGTGGCGGTCGTGTCGAACATCACGAACCGCGTCGGCGTGTCGTAATCCGTCTTGGTGGCCACCACTCCCCACGGCGTGGAGAGCGGGTCGGCATAGATCGTGAAGCCGCTCTTCCGTCGCGCCGGAGCGGTCAGTGTCCGGTAGCTGTTCGACACCGCCGAGTAAGGTTTCCAGTGGGTGTACAGGTCTCCCAGCGCCCGGCGGCTGATGTCGCTCAGATGGGCGCCGTAGTGCCGTTTCAGGTAGAGGCGCATCGGCACGATCAGAATGGGCCACTTGCCCGCATATTCCACCGCCCGGCTCCACACCTCCGGCCCGTAGTATCGTTCGCCCGCCGCCACCAACTGGTAACCGTATTCGTATACCCCCGGCACATACCGCCGGTAGGAGCCGGCGTTCCACACGTCGCTCCGGAGCCGGACGTTCGCGCTGTCGGCCGCGAACAAAGCCCGCATGCCGACCGTAAACGACGGCTGATAAGCCCTCCCGAACTCCGAGTATTGCGTCTCGGCCAGCGTCGCATCTCCTTCGAGGTACCAGGTGGGGGTCACCAGCATCCCCACGCACGTCCCCGCCTCGCCGAAGAGCCACGAAGCGATGCGGGTCAGTCCGCTCCGCAGCGAGGAGAGCTGTACCACGTGCCGGCTCTCGTGCACGGCCAGCTGCTTGAGCCACGGATCGGCATAAATGTCCCCGCCCGCCGGAGCCGTGGTCATGAGCTCCATCCGTTTCGGGGCCCAGACGACTTCGCCGTTCGAGTAGAGGTTTTCGGTGTGTAAAACGATGGGGATTCGCTGCGGCGCGCGTGTGAAACCGTGGGTGATGGTCGGCGCGATGGAGTCCATGAAACCGGCCAGCGCCGTCGCCGTCGGCGCATAATAGTCGGGGTAGACGAGTTTATAGGTCGGACTTTTGATCTGTCGCCACCGGAGACCGGCCGGGCCGCGTCCGTTGTAGTAGAATTGCGCCTGTGCACCGAGCGGCAGCAGGGTGAGCAGCAGCAGAAAGCGGCCGAAGAGCGGACGGAACATAAGAATAAGAAAAAGAGGAAAGGGTCAGATTTTACGGGCCTTGTATCCCGCCTCGGTCAGTATGCCGACGATTTTGTCGCGAAAGTCGCCTTGTATGATGATCTCTCCCTCCTTGGCCGACCCGCCGACGCCGCACTTCTGTTTCAGGAACCGGCACAGCTCTTTCAGGTCCTCCTCCGTGCCGACGAAATCGGCCACGACGGTCACCTGTTTTCCGCCCCGGTTCCGGCGGTCGAGGGCTACGCGCAGCCGCTGCCTGCCCGGCGCGAGCGTCTCCTGCTCCGGAGCGGCGTCGGTGGTGTATTCGAAGTCGGGATTGGTGGAGTAGACCGTGCCCAGGCGCGCTTTCCAGTCGTTCTGGCTCATGGCGTATCGGATTAGAATACCGGCGTGAATTGCCGCAGGAACCGGAGGTCGTTTTCGAAGTAGAGCCGCAGGTCTTTGACGCCGTATTTGAGCATGGCGATCCGTTCGACCCCCATCCCGAACGCGAAGCCCGAGTACTCCCGGCTGTCGATCCCGCACGCCTCCAGGACGTTCGGGTCGACCATCCCGGCTCCCATGATTTCGAGCCACCCGGTGTGTTTGCACACCGCGCAGCCCTTGCCCCCGCACAGATTACACGACACGTCCACCTCGGTCGACGGCTCGGTGAAGGGGAAGTAGGAGGGCCTCATTCTGATCTCCGACTTTTCGCCGAACATCTCCTTGGCGAAGTGGAGAATCGTCTGTTTCAAGTCTGCGAACGAGACGTTGCGGTCGATATAGAGCCCTTCGACCTGGTGGAAGATGCAGTGTGCCCGATACGAGATCGCCTCGTTGCGGAAGACCCGTCCCGGACAGATCACTCGGATCGGCGGCCGCTGGTTCTGCATCACCCGCACCTGGATCGACGAGGTGTGCGTCCTCAGCAGGATGTCCGGATCTTTTTCAACGAAGAAGGTGTCCTGCATATCCCTCGCCGGATGCTCCGGCGGGAAGTTCAGGGCCGTGAAGACATGCCAGTCGTCCTCGATCTCCGGCCCGTCGGCCGGTACGAAGCCGATGCGGCCGAAAATGTCGAGGATCCGGTTCCGTACCAGCGAAATCGGATGGCGCGTCCCGACCCGTTCCGCCGTCGCCGGTCGCGTCATGTCCATCTCCGCTCCATCTCCCGCCCCTGCCGCCAGCGCGGCCTCTTCCAAAGCCGTTCGGAGCTCTTCGATCCGTTGCGCGGCCGTCGTCTTCAGCCGGTTCAATGCCTGCCCGAGCGTCCGCTTCTCTTCGGCCGGCGCGCTTTTGAACGCGTCGAACAAGGCCGTAATGCTCCCCTTCTTGCCCAACAAACGGATGCGGAAGGCCTCTACCTCAGCCGGCGTTTTCGGCGCGAAAGCCTCCACTTCGGCCTGCAATGCTTCTATCTGCGCTATCATAATCGTTTTCTTTGATTGTCCGTAGGTTAAATCGCGACGTTGTCGATCAGCCGCACCGCCCCCGCCTGCACCGCGACGAAGCAGCGCAGGTCGCCCGACGACGATCCCCACTCCGTCGCCGGCTGCAAGGTATCCGCCGTCGCGATTTCGACATATTCCGTCTTCAGCAACGGGTTCGCGTCGATTTGTTCGGCGATCCTCCGTTTGGCCTCCGCCACCGAAACAGCCCCCCGCAAGCTCCGGGCCGCCTCCGAAAGCACCTCATAGATGTGCGGCGCCGCCGCCCGGTGTTCCGGCAGGAGCAACGCATTGCGCGAGCTCCGCGCCAATCCGTCCCTGTCCCGCACGATCGGACAGCCCGTAATCTCGATCGGCAGCCCCAGCTGCGCCACCATGTGGCGAATGATCGCCAACTGCTGGAAATCCTTTTCGCCGAAAAACGCCCGGTGCGGCCGGACGATCTCGAAGAGCCGCGAAACCACCTGTCCCACCCCGTTGAAGTGTCCCGGCCGGTGTTCGCCCTCCATCACCCGATCCAGCCCGCCGAAATCGAACACCCGCGTATCCGGTTCCGGATAGATTTCGGCTACCGAAGGCGCGAAAACGAAATCGACGCCCGCCTCTTCGAGCAGTTCGAGGTCGGCCGCCTCGGTGCGCGGATAGCTCTCGAGGTCTTTCGGGTCGTTGAATTGAGTGGGGTTGACGAAGATGCTGACTACGGTGGTGTCGCACGCTTCGCGACAGGCCTTGACCAACGAGAGGTGGCCTTCGTGCAAGGCGCCCATCGTCGGTACGAAACCGACGGTTCCGGTGTATTCTGCGAGCTCCGACGCCCGCCTGCAAAGTTTCATTTTTCTGAGATATGGCTTGAAAACGACCGCGCGCGGTACCTGGTCGCGTGCAGCGGAAACAGACAAAAATACGGATTATAAACGAGACCGAAAAATTACGCCTCCGCACCCGGTGAAGATTCGGGTACGGAGGCGCAAAAAAGAGAGGAAACTCAGTGGGAGAGCACGTCGTACTCTCCGGGTTCCGGACGGTCGTTAGGCGTTTTTCGGATTGGCGCCGAACCGGTTTTCGCCCGGCTGGCTGTCCTGAGCCTGCCAGATGATGTACAGGATGGTACCTACCACCGGAATGAGGCAGATGAAGAACCAGCCGAAAGCCCGGCCGGTGTCGTGCAGACGACGCGAAGCCACTGCCAGATTCGGAACCAGCACGGCGAGTGCAAACAACGGGCCTACGACCGGAATGTACCTCAGGATGGCAGCCAGAATGCAGTTGAAGAGCGTCGGCCACCAGAATTCGCTCCGCCGTGCCCGGCCTGCGAAGTTGGCGTAGTTGGTCCAGAACAGCTTGTAGCACTCGATGGCGCCGTTCGGGTGGATGTTGCTCGTAGCAACGGTGTTGTTTTCGTTGATGTTTTCCATAGTGAATGGTATTTGATGTGTGAAAAATCTGTCGCAAAAATAGTGATTCTGTCAGAAAGTCGGCAGAAAAAACAAGGATTTAATTTTTGATTCGGACTCACGATCTCTTTCGTGTCGGGCCGAAAAGGGCTCTTTTTTCGGGAATTTCGCGCCGCGCTGTCCCGGCCCCGTGAATAAATCACTATCTTTGAGCCGCATAATTTACGTAAGAATAGATGTTAAAGAAACTGAAAAAGAAATTGGGGCTTCGCGGCGGTAAGGGCGGAGCTCAGGCGGTGCGGCAGGCGACGGGCGAGGAGCGCCCGAATGTGCCGGAGGTGGCGGTACGGGAGATCAAACGGATGTTGTTCGAGGCTTTTTCCGACCATCCGTCGCGGATTTACGACTCGAAAATGGCGGCCAAGCAGATCGGCATACAGGGCAACGACGGGCGGAAGATGGTGCACGACCTGATGCGCGAGATGGCGGCCGAAGGGGTGTTCGAAAAGGTAGGGGCGGGGCAGTACCGACTGGTGCGGAAGCAGCTGCCCACGAAGACCGGGCGCGTGGATATGACCGCCAGCGGGATGGCCTATATCATCGTGGACGATGCCGCCGAGGGCGAGAAAGATATCATCGTCGAGCCGCGCAACACCCACCATGCGCTGCACGGCGACCGGGTGCGGGTGGCCATTATCGGCCGTCGGCGCGACGGACGGATCGAGGGCGAGGTGGTCGAGACGCTGGAACAGGGCAAACGCACGTTCGTCGGGCGGATCGAGATTTCGGAGAAGTACGCTTTCGTGATTATCGACTCGCGGACGATGCCGGCCGACATTTTCGTGCCGCTCCGATCGATCAATGGGGCGGAGAACGGGCAGAAGGTCATCGTGCAGATCGTCGAATGGCCCGAGACTTCGAAAAACCCGACCGGCGAGGTGGTCGACGTGCTGGGAAATTCCGGAGACAACAACACCGAGATGCACGCCATTTTGGCGGAATACGACCTGCCGTACCACTTCCCGGAAGAGCTGGAACAGGCCGCCGACAAGATCAAGGCGGGGATTACGAAGGCTGAAATCAAGCGGCGCAAAGATATGCGGGGCGTGGCGACCTTCACGATCGACCCGGCCGACGCCAAGGACTTCGACGACGCGCTCTCGATCCGGCGGCTCGAAAACGGAAATTGGGAGGTCGGGGTGCATATTGCGGACGTGACGCACTATGTGCGGCCGGGCGATGCCATCGACACCGAGGCGGTGGAGCGGGCGACGAGCGTATACCTGGTGGATCGCACCGTGCCGATGCTCCCCGAGGCTTTGTCCAACGACCTCTGTTCGCTCCGTCCGAACGAGGAGAAACTCACCTTCTCGGCCATCTTCGAACTGGACGACGAGGCTAAGGTGCTGAACGAGTGGTTCGGGCGCGCCGTGATCCTCTCCGACCGGCGGTTCGCCTACGAAGAGGCGCAGGCGGTGATCGAGGGGCGGCCGGAGACGCAGAACGAGCCGTTGCGCGAACAGATCCTGACGCTCGACCGGCTGGCCAAGAAACTGCGGGCGGAACGGTTCCGGAACGGCTCGATCGGGTTCGAACGCGATGAGGCGAAGTTCGTGCTGGACGAACACGGGAAACCGCTCAGCGTATACTTTAAAGAGATCAAGGACTCGAACCAGCTGATCGAGGAGTTCATGCTGCTGGCCAACCGCAAGGTGGCGGAGTTCATCGGGCGCAAGCGGCCGGGACAGCGGACGGAACGGACGTTCGTCTACCGCATCCACGACAAACCGAACGAAGAGAAGCTGGCCAACTTCAAATCTTTCATCACCCGCTTCGGCTACAATTTCAAGGCTGAGAAAGGGAAGGCGGTGGCCAAAGAGATGACCAAACTGCTGGCCGACATCAAGGGGAAGAAGGAGGCGAATTTAGTATCGACTCTCGCTATCCGGTCGATGGCCAAGGCGGTCTACTCGACCACTAATATCGGACACTATGGTTTGGCGTTCGATTACTACACCCACTTTACCTCGCCCATCCGGCGCTATCCGGATATGATGGTACACCGCCTGTTGCAGCACTATCTGGACGGTGGCAAGTCGGAGGACAAGGAGACGTACGAAAAGCTGTGCGACCACTCGTCGGCCATGGAGATTCGGGCGGCCGAGGCCGAACGGGCGTCCATCAAATACAAGATGGTCGAGTTCATGGAGGACAAGGTGGGGCGCGAGTTCGACGGCTCGATCTCGGGCGTTACCGATTGGGGGATCTATGTGGAACTCGCGGAAAACAAGATAGAGGGGATGGTCGCCTTGCGGGATATGTCGGACGACTACTACGCGTTCGATGCCGAGAACTATGCCGTGGTGGGACATACCACGGGGCGGCGGTTTACGTTGGGCGACGAGGTGCGGATTCGGGTCAAGCGGGCGGACTTGAGCCGCAAGCAGCTCGACTTCGAGATGGTCGGGACGATCGACTTCCACACCCGGAAACTGGATCGGCTGCCGGAACCGGCCGTCTCGGGCGACGGTCTGGGCGCTTCGGCGCGCGAGGCCAGACGAGCGGCGCAGGGGGGCGGTTCGTCGCGCAGCGGCTCGTCGCGGAAACGGCGGGGAGGCGGCAAATCGCGTTCGCGGGGCGGACGCTCGAAGGAGTAACCATCGGGGAGAGGAGAGGGGGCGATGTCGGACGCTATCGAACGCTTCGGACGTTACATGGCCGCCGAACGGCGTTGTTCGCCGGCGACGGTCGATATCTACACCCGCGACCTGCGCGGTTTCGAGGCCTACCTGAAAGCGGCGGCCGATTCTTCCTCTGCGGCCGGATTCGATCCGGCCGCGGTGACTTTGGCCGATGTGCGGGGGTGGGTGATGCGCGAGGTCGAGGCGGGAACGGCCGTTGGAAGCGTCAATCGGAAAATATCGACCTTGCGCTCTTTCTTCCGCTATCTGATGCGGGAGGGGATCGTGGCTTCCAACCCGGTGCGCGAGATCAAGGCGTTGCGCGGGGGACGGCGGCTGCCGGTCTTTGTGGAACAGAGCCGGATGACGCAATTGGTGCGGGTGCTGGAGGAACCCTCGGAAGAGTTTCCGATCGAGCGCGACGCGACGGTGATCCTGTTGCTTTACGGTTGCGGTTTGCGGCGTTCCGAGCTGGCTTCGCTGACGTTGGGGAGTATCGACCTGCGGGCCGGGACGGTGCGGGTGATGGGAAAGGGGGCCAAGGAGCGGATCGTTCCGATTTTGCCGGAGGTGGCGACACGTTTGGAACACTATTTGTTGCTCCGGGCGAAAGAAAAAATTTGCGAGTCGGCGGAAAATTGTCTATTTTTAACCAACAAAGGACGGGGCCTTTCGGCGCAGGGGGTGTATGGCATCGTGAGGAGCTACCTCGCGGCGGCGGGGGTGCAGGGGAAGCGGTCGCCGCACGTGTTGAGGCACACTTTCGCCACGCATCTGATGCAACACGGCGCTTCGGTGCGGGTGGTGCAGCAGCTCTTGGGACATGCTTCGCTGGCGGCGACGCAGATTTATACCCACAACACCATCGAGTCTTTGAAGAAGACCTATAATCAGGCCCATCCGAGGGCGATGTCAAATATTCAGAAAACGAAGGAGGATAAAGTATGAACATTCAGATTCAATCCGTGAAATTCGATGCCGATCAGAAACTGATCGATTTCGTGCAACATAAGGTAGGTAAGCTGGATCGCAAGATCGATAACAGTACGGGCGCCGAAGTGACGCTCAAACTGGACAAGGACGACGCGGCGGGGAATAAAGTGGCGATGGTGAAGTTGGCGATCCCGGGTCATGAATTGGTGGCCGAGCGGCGCAGCAAGTCGTTCGAGGAGTCGATCGACCTTTGCGTGGACGCGATCAAACGCCAGATCGAACGTTACAAGGACAAGTAGGTCGGTTGGGCTCGGTCGAGGCTGTCGTGCGTTTTGGGGTAGAGGCTGGTAGTTGAAATGCGTAAGCATTTCCCGTCCACGGGACGTGGTGGGGCCCGCGCGGCCCGAGGGCAGTACCCTCAAACTAAATCGCGCAGGCGCGCGAACAAAAAACGGGGCAAGGAATTGGGCCGAGGCTGCCTTAGCGATACGTAGTATCGCTCCGTCCCGCCGGGGTCACCCGGCCGCCGCCCGCGCAGGGCAGTTTCAGGCGGGTCGAAGCTCGGTCGCGCGCCAACGCCTTAACAGGAAAATCATTCAAAAGCGATGTTCGCTTTTGAATCAGATTTTCCAAGGCGCGCGGACAAAGAATGGACATAAAAAAGCGGCGGAGCGAAAGCGGAGCCGCAGTGAGGCGGACACGGAGCAGTGGGTTGGATTGTGCTTTTGCGACTCGCAGAGGCGCGCGGGCCGAAGCTTCCGACCGCGGAGGCCCGCAACTCACGTTGCTTTTGGGCCCCGCAGGCTTCGACCGCTTGAACTGAGAGCGAATAGCGTGATTCCGAGAGGAATCGCCGTCCTCGGCGAGAGCGACGCATTAGCGGCGCGTGGGGGGCGCGCCCGAGGACGAATCCGGCAGCCTTGGGCGGTGAATGGATTGTTGCTTTTGCGGCTCGTAGAGCCGCGCAGTTCGCCGCCACCCCGTGCGGCGGGCTGCACTCGTCGGGGCTCATTGCGCCTCCGCTGGCGGCGAACAGCTTAAATAAGAGACGAATGGGCTGTGCTCTTGCGGCCTTCCCCCAAAAGGGGGGCGCAACTCGCTGAGCTCGTTTGGCCCCCGCTGGTTCTGGCCGCCAAAATCGAGCTAGTTAGGATAACTCCAGCCCCTTGCCCCCGCGAGTGGCATCCCGTTTATTCCGAGAGGCAACGTAACTGAAAACCGCGTGCCCGGTTTGCCATGTGACTGGGATCGAGACTCGCTTCGTAGAAATGCAAGTATACCCCGTTGATACCGTTGACCGTAGACGACCTGCTGTATCCGCTGCTGCCTACGTTGCGCAACGCACCCTCGCCGCTACCGCGGTAGCCCGGGGCGGAGCAGTCTGTTTGCTGTCGGATTGAACAACCCGTCCGGCTATTCTGACCCGAATCGACCTCAGGCTCGAATAAAAGATTACGAAAAACGCACAGCACGTTCTTTATCTATGGGATATAAGGAACAGAAACAGCGGCTGCTCGACAGCCGGTATATCCGCATGGCCCGGATATGGGCCGAGAACTCCTATTGTGTTCGGCGACAGGTCGGAGCGTTGATCGTGCGCGACAAGATGATCATCTCCGACGGCTATAACGGCACCCCGCAAGGGTTCGAAAACGTGTGCGAAGACGACGCCACGGGGCTGACCAAACCTTACGTCCTGCATGCCGAGGCCAATGCCATTACCAAAGTCGCCAAGTCGAACAACAGTTCGGAGGGATCGACCTTATATGTGACCGCTTCGCCGTGCATCGAGTGTGCTAAACTGATTATCCAGGCGGGGATTCGGCGGGTGGTGTTTTGCGACGACTATCACTCCGCCGATGGGGTGGAGTTGTTGCGGCGTGCCGGTATCGACGTCGTGCAGGTGACGGAACTGGGTGACGCAGAGAAAGCGTAATTCGCATGGAGCCTCCGGAACAAACGCGTTCCGGAGGCTCGTTGTTTTGCGTGATGTTGGAAAAGAAAAAGATGGAAAATAAGCATATCGCCCCCTTGATTGAGCTGGCCTCCCGATTCGAAGGCGAGGAGTGGAGGCGGGCGGTCGATGAGGCCGGACGGGAAAACGAGTGGTTCACTCCGTGCCAGATCGAGGCGGCTGTGAGGGCTTTGAGGAACGATTTGTTGCGTCCCGAACAGCTTCGGGCTTGGCTCGATCGGTATTCTTTGGCCGAACCGACGGGGAGGTCGGTGGGGATCGTGATGGCCGGGAATCTACCGCTGGTCGGGTTTGCCGATCTGGCCGCTGCCGTAGCGGTGGGGTGTCGGGTGTGGGTCAAACCTTCGTCCAAAGATCGGGCGTTGATGGAATATGTCGTCCGCGCGTTGCGACAGAACGGCTGTGAGGTCGAACTCCTCGACGCTCTGCCGGCCGGGGCGACCGGATGGGACGGGGTGATCGCCACCGGGAGCGATGCGACGCGCGATCGGTTTGCCCGACAATTCGCCGGGCTGCCGGTGCTGCTGCGCGGTGCACGGCAGAGTGTGGCGGTGCTGAACGGCGCGGAGAGCGACCGGGAGGTGGAGGGGTTGAGCGAAGATATGTTTCTTTATTGGGGGCTGGGGTGTCGGAGCGTGGTGCGTCTGTTCGTGCCGCAGGGGTATGACAGGACGCGATTGGTGGCCCGTTTGGCTGCTTGCGACCGGGAAGTGCATCCGAAATACGAAGCTTGCTATCGCTATGCGCGTGCGATGGCGGCGATGGGGGGCGAACGGGTGGTCGACGGCGGCTTTTTTCTGCTGCGCTATCTGGAGATGGAGGCCGGGCCGACGGTGCCGAAGGTGGGGGAGGTCTTTTGGTCGGAGTATCGTTCGGAGGCGGAGGTGGTGGAGTGGCTGGAACGGCACGAAAGCGCGTTGCAGTGTGCGGCGGGAGCGGTTCCGGAGGCGTTTCCGCGCAGGGTGCGTTTGGGTGAAACGCAGCATCCGGGGTGGACGGACTATGCGGATGGGGTCGATACGGTTCGGTTTCTTCTCTCTCTTTGACGTGGGGTTCGCTGGGGGGCGAACTGGGTCGATGTTTTTATATGAACCATTCCGGAAAAATTTGGTTAATTTTGTCGCGTGTGAAGGCAATGGATTATTCGGTCTTTGCCCTGTATAGAACTGTTCTTTTTCTGAAGAAAAAGAACCAAAAAGACTTTCGACGGATGCTTACGCATCCTCCCGCTGCCGGCGGCCCAAATCTCGGTTGGTTCGTTGGGCTGTGGTTTTCCGGCGTAGCGCGCTAATAATGGGCATAATACCCTAAGCGCGCTCGCCGAGAAAACCCAGCCCGACAGACTCACGAAGACTGAGGACTGCGGAGCGTAAGGCGTAGCGTAGCTATCATGAAAGTTCTTTGGGTACCTTTCTTTCAAGAAAGGTACGGTTCCATGCGGGTAGATACGGAATAATCAAAGGTTAAAACGAGACAGATTATGGGAAAAGCATACGAAAAATTTTTGGCCCGTCAGGCCGCCCTTGAGAAACAATACGACACCAAATATTACGAAAAGCAGCACAACCGCGGGAAACTGACCGCCCGTGAGCGGATCGAGCTGCTGTTCGACGAAGGCACCTTCGAAGAAGTGGACGCATATGCCACCCCTGCCGCCGGCGGAGGTTTCGGTAAGTCTACGACCGCTTTGGGAGACGGCGTGATTGCCGGGTACGGCACAGTCGGCGGCAAGTCGGTGTATGCTTTCTCGCAGGATTTCAATGTGTTGGGCGGATCGCTCGGATCGGTGCACGCCGCCAAGATCGTTAAAGTGCAGAGCATGGCCCTCAAGACCGGATCGCCGCTGATCGCCTTGATCGACTCCGGCGGGGCCCGGATCCAGGAAGGGATCACCAGCTTGAACGGCTATGCCAATATTTTCCGGCAGAACGTGCTGGCCTCGGGCGTGATACCGCAGATTTCGGCCATTATGGGGCCGGCTGCGGGGGGCGCTGTTTATTCGCCTGCTTTGACCGACTTCATTTTTATGACCGAGTCGACCAGTTATATGTTCGTCACCGGGCCGGACGTCGTGCGGCAGGTGTTGAACGAAGAGGTGACCGCAGAGGAGTTGGGGGGCGCTTCCGTGCATTCGACCAAGACCGGGGTTGCCGATTTCGTCTTCAGCGACGACGAGAATACCATTAAAGGGATCAAGATGTTGCTCTCGTTCCTGCCGGCCAATAATATCGAAAATCCGCCGTTTATCGGCACCGACGACCCGGCCGATCGGGCCGAAGAGGCTTTGCTGGACATCGTGCCGGACGACCCGGATAAACCGTACGACGTGTTGGAGGTGATTCGGATGATTACCGACCACGGTCGTTTCTTCGAAGTGGGGGCGGGACATGCGCGGAATATCGTGACGGGGTTGGCGCGGATCGGCGGCTATGTCGTCGGGGTGGTGGCCAACCAGCCGCAGGTGATGGCCGGGACGCTCGATATCGACGCTTCGGTGAAAGGGGCGCGGTTCATCAACTTCTGCGACAGCTTCAATATCCCGATTATTACGTTCGAAGACGTGCCGGGTTTTCTGCCGGGGACGGATCAGGAACACGCCGGGATTATCCGACACGGAGCGAAGTTGCTCTACTCCTACACGCGGGCGACGGTACCGCGGATTACGGTCATCCTGCGGAAGGCTTACGGCGGGGCCTATATCGTGATGAACAGCAAGGGGGTCGGCGGCGACTTCTGCTATGCGTGGCCGACGGCCGAAATTGCCGTGATGGGGCCGGAGGGAGCTACGGCGATCCTCTACCGCAAGGAGCTGGCGGAGGCCGAAGATCCGGTGGCGCTCAAGAAGGAGCTGTCGGCGAAGTATCGCGACGAGATCGCCAATCCGTATGTGGCGGACGAGAAGGGATTTATCGACGAGGTGATCGATCCGCGGGCGACGCGTTCGAAGATTATCAATGCGCTGAAAACGCTGGAGAAAAAATCGGTCAGCCTGCCGAGACGCAAACACGGCAATACACCGCTTTAATAACCGTTCGTTTATCCGTATTTGCCCTGTATGGAACCGTACCTTTTCTGAAGAAAAGGTACCCAAAAGACTTTTGGAGGATGCTTACGCATCCTAAAGCTGCCGGCGGCCCAGCTCTCGGATGATTTGTTGGGCCGGGGATTCTTCCGGGGCGCGATAATGCAGGTATTACCCTACGCGCCCCGGAGAACCCCGACCCAAAAGCAATCGCAGAGATTAAGGACTGCGGAGCCTAAGGAGTAGCGTAGCTAACTAAAAGTTTTTGGTGCCGCTTTTTCCAAAAAGCGGCAGTTCTCTGCGGGTAGACACAGATAATCGAATTGATAAAGAGAAGTATATGATCAAATCGTTACTGATAGCCAATCGCGGCGAGATCGCCATTCGGATTTGCCGGACAGCCAAACGGATGGGGATCAAGACCTACGTGATTCGCACCGTCAAAGAGCCCAACGCCGTTTATTTGGATTTTGCCGACCAGGTGCTCGACTTTCCCGAGACCGACGGCACCACCCCCGAGTTTCTCGATATAGAAAACCTCGTGAAACTCGCCGTGGACAATAAAATTCAGGCTTTGCACCCCGGGTACGGGTACCTGTCGGAAAATGCAGAGTTCGCACAGAAATGTACCGATGCCGGCGTGAAGTTCGTCGGGCCGCCCGCCAAGCTTATCAAGGACATGGGCGACAAGATCATCGCCAAGGAGATTGCCGCGAAAAACGGCGTGCCGATGCTTCAGGGGAGCGAAGGGAGCGTCAAGGATGTCAAAGAAGGCGTGAAGATCGCCAAGAAGATCGGCTATCCGGTGATTATCAAAGCCGCATCGGGCGGCGGCGGGCGCGGGATGCGGATCGTTCACAAACAGAGCGAGATGGAACGCATGTTCCATGCCGCTTCTTCGGAAGCCCAGAGCGCGTTCGGCGATCCGTCGGTCTTTATCGAGAAATACCTCGAAAACCCGAAACACATCGAGTTTCAGGTCGTGGCGGATGCCCACGGGAACGTCGTGCACCTCGGCGAACGGGAGTGCTCCGTGCAGCGCAAGCACCAGAAACTCCTCGAAGAGGCCCCGTCGTCGGGGATCGATGCCGCATTGCGGAGCAAGATGGCCCGTGTGGCCGTTAAACTGGCCAAAGGAGCGGGGTATGAGAGCTTGGGAACCGTAGAGTTTTTGCTCGACAAGAACAAAAACTTCTACTTCATGGAGATGAACACCCGGATCCAGGTCGAACACCCGATTACCGAGGAGATTACCGGACTGGACTTGGTGGAACTCCAGCTGCGGATCGCATCCGGCGAGAAGCTGCCCATCAAACAGAGCGACGTGAAGCTCGACGGCTGGGCCATCGAGTGCCGGATCAATGCCGAGGACGTACAGGCCGATTTCACCCCTTCCATGGGGACGATCAAACAGCTGCGCTTGCCGCAGGGGGACAATATTCGGATCGACACGGGGATTGTGCCGGGGTCGGAGATTACCCCGTGGTTCGACTCCATGATCGCCAAACTCATCGTTCACGGAAAGGATCGCAAACAGGCTATCGAACGGGCCTTGTCCGCTTTGGAACGGTTCCATATCAAGGGCGTGAAGACCTCCATCCCGTTCTGCAAGGCCGTGCTCCACAACGAAGCCTTCCGGAGCGGAGATTTCGACACCTCGTTCATCGAAACGAAACTCGAATCGCTCGTCTACCGCGAGCCGGACGAAGAGCTGATGGCAGCCATGCTGGCTTTGTACCAGTACACCCACGAAACCGTGCCCGACGTCGGGCCGGAGACCGGAATCGACCCGTGGGTGCTCAACCGACGGATCCGGAACTTGTAATTCTCCGTCCATTTCTCTTAGGCTATTCCAACTATGACACCGAAGAAAACGACCAATACGACCAAACTGATCGCCCTCGACACGAACACCAACGCCGAGTACGAATTTTCGGTCAAAGACAACTACGAATACCGCTATCAAAAGAAACCGATCCGGATCGACCTCGTGCGGGAAGCCGACGGAGTGAACGTGCTCTCTTGCAACGGATTGCGCTATCCGTACGAAGTGACGCGGCAGAGCGCCAATACCTATAATATCATCCTGAACGGCGTCAGCTACTCGTTCTCCGTCGAGACCCCCTTCTCGCTCAGCCGGAAACGCATGCTGGCCGCCAAGGCCGGCTTGTCCAAGAAAGAGGTCATCAAGGCACCGATGCCGGGCAAGATACTCGACGTTTTCGTCACCGAAGGACAGGCGGTGGGGAGCGGCGAGGCGCTGCTCGTGCTGGAGGCGATGAAGATGCAGAACACCATCTCGACCCACATGAAAGGGACGGTCACTAAAGTGACCGTCGTGCCGGGGAAGACGGTCGGGAAAGACGACGTGTTGATCGAAATCAAGGCCGAACACTGATCGGCCTTGATCCTCTGAGGGGGTGGTCTTGCGGCGTTCAATAAATCTGCGGAAGATTCCGTTTACCGGGGAGGAGAGATGACACACGAACAGACCACCGAACAACACGTCCGGGAAAAGGTCGCTCTATTGCCGGAGGGGCCGGGCGTATACCAGTTTCTCAACGCCGAGGGAACCATCATATACGTCGGAAAGGCCAAGAACCTCAAACGACGCGTGAGTTCCTACTTCGTCTCGCGGGCCGACCACACCCGGAAAGTGCAGGTCATGGTGCGTCAGATCGCCGACCTGCGCCACATCGTCGTCGGGAGCGAGGCCGACGCCCTGCTGCTCGAAAACAACCTCATCAAAGAGCTCCAGCCCCGCTACAACATCCTGCTGAAAGACAGCAAAAGCTATCCGTGGATCGTCATCAAAAACGAACCCTTCCCGCGGATATTTTCCACCCGTAAATTCATCAAAGACGGCTCCCTCTATTTCGGGCCTTACTCCTCGGTGAGCATGCAGCGCGCCGTGCTGGAGCTCATCCGGGGGCTCTATCCGCTGCGCACCTGCAAACTCAACCTCGCGCCCCAGGCGATTGCCCGGGGTACCTATTCGGTTTGTCTGGAGTACCACATCGGGAACTGCAAGGGCCCTTGCGTGGGGTTACAGAGCGAGGAGGAGTATATGGCGAATATCGCGGCGGCCAAGAATATCCTGCGGGGCGACCTGCGGCCAGCCGAAGCCTATTTCACCGCCGAGATGAAGCGGCTCGCCGAGGGGCTGCATTTCGAACAGGCGGCGCGGGCGAAGGACAGGCTCGCCTTGTTGGCCGACTATTCGAGCCGTTCGGTGATCGTCAGCGCCACCCTGACCAACCTGGAGGTGGTTTACGTGCTGCACGACGAGGGGACGGCCTTTTGCAACCACATGCGCATCGTGCGGGGAGCGGTCGTGCACTCCTTCACCTTCGAGATGCGGGGGCGGTTGGATGAGTCGCCGGACGAGCTGCTGACCTTCGCCCTGGGCCAGATTTTTGGCGAGGAGCGGGAGGAGGGGATACCTTTGCCGCGGGAGGTTATCGTGCCGATGATGCCTGACGCCGAGCTCTTTCCGACGGTGAATTTCACGGTTCCGCAGCGGGGGGATAAACTCGAATTGCTGCGTTTGGCCGAGAAGAATTGTAAAATCGCCCGGCTCGAAAAGTTCAAACAGATCGAAAAGACCGATCCCGACCGGCACACCGATCGGATTATGGCCCGGATGCAGAAAGACCTCCGGCTGCCGGTCGAACCGCGATATATCGAGTGTTTCGACAACTCGAACATTCAGGGAACCAATCCGGTGGCCTCGTGCGTCGTCTTTCGCGACGGGCGGCCCAGCCGGAAGGAGTATCGCCATTTCAACATCAAAACGGTGGTCGGAGCCAACGACTTCGCCTCGATGGAGGAGGTGCTCACGCGGCGGTACGGGCGGTTGCAGGCCGAGGGGCAGCCGTTGCCCGACCTGATCGTGATCGACGGGGGGAAAGGGCAGCTTTCGTTCGCTTTTGCGGCTTTGGAGAAGCTGGGGCTGCGAGGGCGGGTCTCGGTCGTGGGGCTGGCCAAGCGGATGGAGGAGGTCTACTACCCGGGCGATCCGCTGCCGCACTATTTGGACAAGACCGGCGAGTCACTGCGCATCCTGATGCACATCCGCGACGAGGCGCACCGCTTCGGGATTACGTTCCACCGCCAGAAACGGTCGATTAACTTCCTGAAATCGGAGCTGGAGAACGTGCCGGGGCTGGGCAAAACCTCTATCGACCGGTTGCTCAAGAAATACCGGACGCTGGCACGGATGGGGCGCACGCCGCAGGAGGAGCTGGCGGAGTTGATCGGCGCGGGGCGGGCGAAGATTCTGACGGACTACCTGCGCGGTCGGGGAGAGGCTGCCGGCAGCCTCTCCCCGGAGGAAGAACCGGCGCCGACTGCGGCTCCGGATTTGGAGATTGGCCGGTAATGATATACTTTTGCACAGATATTTTCTGATGCCGCTCTTCGGAGTGGCCGGGAAAGGGCCCATAGCTCAGTTGGTTAGAGCAGCGGACTCATAATCCGAAGGTCGTGGGATCATGCCCCTCTGGGCCCACAGCACTCTATTTTAGCGTCGCTTTCTTGTTTAGGGAGCGACGTTTTTTTGTCCGATAGGTACGGTGTCTTTTTCAGACAGCGACAGTTTTCTCGCTTTGCAAGGCATGTAGCGGCCTAGGCTACGATAAACTCTTTTGAATTTCTATCTTGATTTTCATCGCTTTTTGACCGAAATTTGTCCTCGCAATACCCCGCAGAGTGTTGTTTGCAGCAAAACATTTTCTATCTTTGTCCGTGTCGGGACTTCGGGTTCCGGCGGACATATTTCGATGAAAGTGTTTAGCTTTTATCCTTGGCAGGAAATCTGGTAAATGTTATTTTGTTTATATTTAGTTTATTGTATATCAATAAGATGGTAATTGCAACACCTTGCAAAAGAAACAGAATAGAAACAAAATCGGTATTTTAGGAGATTCTTCGGTTTTTACTTTTCACTTGATTTCATCCCTTGCGCTTGGTCGTACTAAAAGTGTTTTTCAAGTCGTTTTTCCCAACAACCAGTCGCTCTTCTGAGAATATCTTGTTGAAGCGCATCGATGAATTGTTGCAGCCAAAAGAGAAAATGACAAACCTCAGTCTTATGGGTATATCCCTATTGGAGTTTTGTTCTTCGCAAAGGTAGCTATTTCTATCAAGTCATAGGCATATGGAAAGGCAAATTGCCTACCTAAATTTAGTTTACTTTGCTTTAGCATATATATAGGCTAATGTACTAAACTAAACTGAATTTTCGTCTCTTTTTGCCTTTCTTCCTAACAATCGCTCAGCCAAAAAAGAACACGGAACTGCATCGTATTTTCTCTTTTGGCTGCAATGCAACTTTGGGGCTGAATCATACTTCTGAAACCTATGCGAATGGTTAGGAAACTCTTGAGCAACTAAGTTCGACATCAAAGAGATTAAGAACGATTAGAATATTATTCTGTTTTTATCTTTTTATTGCATTATGTTTTATATTTTTACAGGCAAATATCAAACGGATTAAACATGGATAAACCAAAGAACCCTATAAAAGAGGTGCTTGAAGAAAAAGGCATCAAGCAGATATGGTTGGCGGAAAAACTCGGAAAGAGTTTTTGTATCGTCAATTCTTATGTCTGCAACAGACGTCAGCCGAGTTTGGATGTGCTGTTCGAGATTGCAAATATCCTACATGTTGATCCAAAAGATTTAATCATCAGTAAATAAGTCCAAACATATGAAATTATACGAAATCCTCAAAGGCTCCGAATACAGTTTGGATATGTTCAGCCAAGAAGTCATTGCCGAGTTGGAGAACCGGATTATTGAACGGATGGACAAAAAAGGTAAAACCTATCCGGTTGTATCATGTCTTGTGCGTAATAAAGAAATAAAACTGACCCCGGAAGAAATTGTCAGACAATTATATGCGGCTAAATTGATAAATGATTACGGATATTCTAAAAGCCGGTTGGCTTTTGAATATCCGATTTATTTCGGACGTGAAACCAAGCGCGCAGATATCGTGATCCGGGATAATGACGATGCTAACGTCGCCTACATCATCGTTGAGCTGAAAAAACCGAAAGCCAAAGATGGCCGAGAACAGCTGAAATCTTACACCCATGCGACGGGTGCAAGTATGGCCGTATGGACTAACGGAACAACGATAGCCTATTATCAACGCCAGAATCCGAACTATTTTAAGGATATTCCTAATATTCCCAATGTGTACCAAACATTGGAGGATATCCTGCAAACTCCTTTTACTATGGACGATTTGGTCAAAAACGACAAACTGACCAAAACAGGCAAGTCGCTTAAAGACCTGATTCTCGAAATGGAGGATGAAGTTCTGGCAAATGCCGGCGTCGATGTATTCGAGGAGGTGTTCAAACTGATATTCGCTAAATTGTACGACGAACAAATTGGGGCTACAGAGAAAGATTACAATCTCGTATTTCGCAACTCCGGACAAAGCGATATTCAATTGAAAAATAAAATCGAAGACCTCTTCCGCAAGGCATGCAGCAAATGGACTGGAGTGTTTGCTAAAGATGCAAAAATAGCTCTGACTCCCCCACATTTGTCTATTTGCGTCTCTTCGCTCGAAGGCGTCAAATTGTTCAATTCCAATCTCGACGTAGTGGACGAGGCTTTCGAGTATCTGATGAGCAAAAGCAGCAAGGGTGAAAAAGGGCAATACTTCACACCCCGTTATGTTATCGATATGTGTGTCAAAATGCTCAATCCGCAGGTGGATGAAACGATGATCGATACGGCTGCAGGCAGCTCGGGATTCCCTGTTCACACGATATTTCACGTATGGAAACAGATGCAGATAGCAGCAAATAAACCGGTAAATCATCTGTTCACGGCAACCCCGAAAAGTCATGCGGAGATCGAATATGTACACGATAATGTTTTTGCCATCGACTTCGATGAAAAAGCCGTCCGAGTCGCTCGAACCCTGAATTTGATTGCCGGTGATGGTCATACGAATGTTCTGCACTTAAATACACTCGATTGGGCCCGCTGGAATACGGTTACAAAGGAAGAAACATGGGTAGATACCTACAATGAAGGCTTCAAAAGGTTGAAACAGTTACGTGTCGGCAACGATTTTGGACAGTTCAACTTTGCCATTCTGATGGCCAATCCGCCGTTTGCCGGTGAGATTAAAGAGGGGCAGATTTTAAGTCGTTACGATTTGAGTATGAAAAATGGTAAGGCACAAAAGAGTGTCAGCCGTGATATTCTTTTCATAGAACGTAACCTTAATTTCTTGAAACCGGGTGGCCGTATGGCAATCGTATTACCGCAAGGTAGATTCAACAACAGCAGCGACAAAGCCATCCGCGAATATATTGCCGAACGATGCCGCATTCTTGCCGTCGTGGGACTGCACGGTAACACCTTCAAACCGCATACCGGCACCAAGACAAGCGTATTGTTCGTTCAGAAATGGGACGACGTACTGTGCCCGAAAGTCGATGATTATAACATCTTCTTCGCAACCCAGCAGAAAGAGGGTAAGAACAATAGCGGCGATAAGCTCTATTGGAAATCGGATAAAAGCGGCACGACAACCGATCCGAAACTCGCGCTTTACGACAAATATGGTCACCCTATCGTATATCATGATTTGCTCGTAACCGTAAATTACAACTGGAACGAAGAGAAAAAATGCAATGAAATAGAGCAGATTACCCCCGACGGCATTGCCGAGGCGTTTGTCGAATTCGCCAAGAAAGAACAGCTATCTTTTTTCGCGGATGCCCCTTTGATAAAGTAAAATACGAGGCTTTATTGGAGGGGCTGGAGATAAAAGAAAAAAAGCTCTATGAAGTATTAAGTAATAAGGATTTTCGAATAGATAGTTCTTTTTACACAAAAGAGCCAAAGAAAAATCCGGATCTTATTTATGCTAAAATCGGCGAACACCTTATTTCGTCGCAATACGGTATATCTATCGAGATGAATACGGATTCTGTTGGATATCCTATTTACCGCATGAACGAGATTCATGATATGTTATGCGATCTTGATGTCGATAAATGTGCTGATATTACACAAGCCGAATACGACAGATTCGTATTAAAAGATAGGGATGTGCTATTTAATCGAACCAATTCCTTTGAATGGGTCGGTCGAACGGGTATATATTATCAAAATGATGATATACAGCGGACGTTTGCTTCTTATCTGGTAAGGTTGAATCCTAAAGACAGCATATTACCGGAATATTTGTGCGCCTATTTGAATTGCAAATATGGAGAATGGGATGTAAAACGCAGAGCAAGGCAATCAATTAATCAAACCAATGTAAATCCGGAAGAGGTCAAAGAAATTGAAATCCCGATTCTTGATGTCGATTTGCAACAAAAGATTCAAGAATGCTTTATGCGAGCAAATTCTTTAAGAGTTTTATCGAAAACGATTTATTCAGAAGCCGAATTGATATTGCACGAAGAGTTAGATATCGATCTGTCGGCTATGGTTAGTACAACCGTAGCTCAGAAACGATTTTCCGACTTTGTGAATTGCGGACGGTTGGATGCAGAATATTATCAACCCAAATACGACGGTCTTTTTTCTCGATTGAGCAAGTTTGAGACTAAACGATTAGGAGATATAGTCCAAATCCGCAAATCGATAGAACCCGGAAGCGAAGCATACCAAAATAAAGGTATTCCTTTTATTCGTGTTAGCAATCTGTCTAAATTCGGTTTTTCGGATACGGAAATACATTTATCGCCAGATGAATACGGAGATGTAATTCGGCCTAAACAAAATACCATTCTACTCTCTAAAGACGGAAGTGTAGGTATTGCTTATAAAGTCGAACAAGATATGAATGTCATAACCTCAGGCGCGATATTGCATCTGACCATTACGGATGATGAATTTATGCCTGATTATTTAACGCTTGTCCTTAATTCTGTTATCGTTGGTATGCAGGCGGAACGAGATGCCGGAGGATCAATCATACAACACTGGAAACCGTCGGAAATCGAG
>NZ_JBQIQO010000011.1:0-15932 GCF_056799795.1 Rikenella sp. | reverse complement strand
TTAAGCAAAGAAATTCAGCAAGAGATTACAAATAAGGTGAAAGAAAGTTTTGCATTACGACGTGAAAGCAAACGATTATTAAACCTTGCCAAAACCGCAGTAGAAACAGCCATCGAACAAGACGAAAGTGCAGCAATGGAATTATTGAACTGATTAGATTTATTGTATTATGAAAATTATAGACGTTGCAGCTATTTTAGGTGCATTAGCATGGCTTCCGCAAATAATATCCTGGATTTATCACTGGTTGCAAAAACCTAAGATAAGTGTTTACCATGAGGAAGAGGCGGAGGTCGGTTTTATCAAATTCGGTAATGCTTTCAATATCAGGTTGTCTTTTTTAGCTCGAAGAAAACACGCTTTAATAGACAATATCGAATTATGCATAACGGATAAAGATGGTGCCAGTCATACGTTTAAGTGGATATGGTATAGTGAAACGTTATATGAACTTCAAGCCCCGACAGGCAATGCAACTATGGCTAAACAGCAAAATGCCATAGCGATCAATGCTTATAAAGACGTATTAATAGAAAAGTTTATAGGTTTTCAATCGTTATCATTTCTTGACAGAAGGAAACAACTTGCCTACAAATTAAATTCATTCATTGAAAATCAAAGAACTGTTGGCCAGATTGATGCAGATGCAATAAGGCGTTCTAATGAATATAATGAATTGTTACGACTTTATAAAAATTCGATGATTTGGAAGACGGGGGATTATTCTGCTATATGTAAGATTCATATTGCAGATACCAATACTTATATGCAACATTCCTTTAAATTCAGATTGTCTGATATTGAAGTAGAAACGCTTAAAAAGAACATTGAATTTGCCCGGAAAATAATAGATGTGGAATTTATTAACCCACAACAACAAATAGAAGGCACTTGGTTATGGACAAAACCGAGTATAAATATATAATTTTCATACAATAATGACTAACTTCGACGAATACATACGCCAAGGCGAGCCGCAGAAGCGGGAAAAGGGTTACGCATGGCAGACCGCAATAGGGTTGCAGGCCGTCGATGGCTTGAAGCCTTCCGACTACTTGATTGAGACCGCACGTAAAGATATTGAGGGCGAGATTACAATCGACGAAGCCGAACAACTTATTCGTAGCTATTATCAATCGAAAATAGCACATACGCCCGAAGATGTAGAAATCCACGAAGCGGATATGGCATCAACCAACATCCGTCGACTTCTTACCGAGAAAACATTTGCTTTTACACTTGTCGGACTGACATCAATTCATCGTCGGATTTTTGACGGAGTTTTCAAATTTGCGGGGCAAATCCGCGATTACAACATTACCAAAAAGGAATGGGTGCTACGTGGTGATACGGTGCTGTATGTTTCCGCACCCGACCTTCGCAAAGCGATTGAATACGACTTGGAACAAGAACACCAGTTCGACTATTCTAAAGTAGATCAAAACGGGCTTGTGAAACACATCGCCAAATTCGTATCGGGATTATGGCAAATCCATCCATTCGGCGAGGGAAATACCAGAACAACTGCCGTGTTCACGATTCTCTATCTACGTTCTATGGGCTTTGACGTAACAAACGACCTGTTCGCCTATCATTCGTGGTATTTCCGTAATGCGCTGGTACGTGCCAACTACCAAAACGTGCAAAAAGGCATCATGCGTAATTCCGAATATTTGGAGCGGTTCTTTCGCAATCTGTTATTGGGGGAAAACAATGAGTTGCGGAATAGGTATATGGTGATTAATGCTCTGGAAGAGCTGACTGCCAAACAAGTCCAGCAAATTGACCGCACAAGTACCGAACAACCTTCCGTGCAAGTAACCGAGCAAGTTCGCACTTTGTTATTAGCTATGTCAAACGAACAATTATCGTTAAAAGTATTGATGGAGAAAGTCGGTCTAAAACATCGTCCGACATTTTTGGAGAATTATATAAGCCCCGCTTCCGAAGCCGGTTTTCTCAAGGTGCTATATCCCGACAAGCCCAATCACCCGAGACAAAAATATCTGCTTACGGCAAAAGGGCTGGCTCTATATAACGAAATAAAGAAAATGCAATAGTCTTGATAATTGCTTCCATTATGGACCTTTCCATCTTCATAGCGATATCCTTTTGTGACATTTTTATTGGATAGCTTTCGGCGGTTG
The DNA here is from genome assembly GCF_056799795.1 of Rikenella sp. Lineage (NCBI taxonomy): Bacteria > Pseudomonadati > Bacteroidota > Bacteroidia > Bacteroidales > Rikenellaceae > Rikenella > Rikenella sp. Next base: position 13,785 of record NZ_JBQIQO010000011.1, on the reverse strand, counting down.
GAGCTGTTTCTTGCATTGGACGTTTGTCACAGCCGTTTTTGTTCGGACTTGCCCGTGTGCCACGAAAATTATTTCGGGGGAGCCTAATACCCCAACAGTCTTACGCTGCAGGGAGGATTACCATACAATCTGCAAGCAGGGGCAGTGGGTTTGTCTGATATATGACAGATTATGGAGCGGCAGTCAAATAGATAAACAACCTTTTCCCGGTCGGAAGATTTTAGACCTCAATTCGCGAATGGGTTTCAACCGACAAAAGGGAGTAAAAAGAATTGTTACCCGTAATTGTTTCTCGCGGGTTAAGAACGGGTTTGCTTCTCAGACATAATTCGTTCATTTATCAGCTGTCGAGTTACGACCTTTGCCTTGTCGATAATGCTACCGGCATTCGAGTGTAAGAATCCAGTTTTAGTGTACGATTTCGGTCATCAAAGTTCAATCGCATTTCTTTTCAGTTGTTTGCATGAAACGGTTTACTTTAGTTTTTATGCCCTATATATAGATACTAAAGTAAACTAAAATATAAATGCCCGCCAGAACTGCCAAACAACGGCATCCGGCTGCAAAATCCCCCATGTCAATCAAACAGGCCATTGACAAGATTGACCGCATCGTCTTTTTTCTGATTGATGATTTTGGCGTAGGCTTGCGTCATCTTCACATCGGCATGACCGAGCAGTTTCGAGGTCGTATAGAGGTCTGCGCCGAGCGTCAGCATCATCGTTGCGAACGTGTGGCGGCTCGTGTAGGTGGTCAGATTTTCGATGCCTACCCGCCGACCGATCTCTTTCAACCGACGATTCGTGTTCGTCAGCATCTTATGAATCCGGTCGTAGCGTTGCTGTTCCGTGCGATGCGTCCGCTTGTCCAATATAGGAAACAAATAATCGTCACTCGTTGGGTTGGTTTGCCGGTACTTGGCCAGAATCGTGCAGGTCTCGTCCGTCAATGGAAAACGAATCGCCTTGCCGGTCTTCTTGCGTACGTAATGCACCCAGCCCTCCTGTATGTTCCCAAGGGTCAGGCAGGCCATGTCCGTAAAGTTGATACCTGCGCCGAAGTAGCTGAACACAAAGAGATCACGGGCCAGTCTGGTATTAGGCCATGCGTCGCTCAGATCAAGTGCTATGATCCGGCGTATCGTCTCTTTTGGAATCGCTCGTTTACGGGTGGAGGTATCGAACCGGTTGATTTTGAACATTGTAAATGGGTAATATTCCCGTTTGACCAGTTGCTGTTCGATGGCTTTGTTATAGACGCTCCGTAGCGTGCGGAATAGCTGGCTGAGGGTGGTCTCTTTGTAGTTTCTGGCCCGCAACCAAGCCTCATAGCGTTTCAACCACGCCGGGTCGATGTCGCTGAATGGAATACCTAACCGTCCTCCGGTGAAATTCAACAAAGAATCATGGGCATAACGGTAAACAGAAGCATTGCCCAACTTTCCGGCTTTTTGCAGCTCGGCGATCAGACTCCGGAAAAAGTCATGAACCGTCCGGAGCTGTGTTTTGGCTTGCAAAGAGGCAACTAAAGATTCGGCAGTGTAAGCGCGCTCCTGTGTCGTCAGTTCAAGAATCCGGGTGTTATACTCCGTGATTTTGGCAGCGATCAGGCGTTCGATATGCTCTTTGTTGGGACAGCTGCGTTTCGGACGATTCCGGGTGAAGTCCCAGTGGTCGGCGCGTACGGAGAGGTCCAGTGAAACATATTTGCGCTGTCTGGATTTTGTGATACGGAGCATGATGGGAAATTCGCCGTTTTTGAGCGGTCTGGAACGGTAACAGATGGCGTCCACGTTGGCTTTCATGGGTGTTTTTCTGCTTACACATTTGCTTACACAACGGGCTGCAAAACGTGTAAAACACCTCGAAAACGGGCATAAAAAAGAGAGCTACGAAATTGTAACTCTCTGATAATCTAGTGGGAGCTGAGGGATTCGAACCCCCGACCCTCTGCTTGTAAGGCAGACGCTCTGAACCAACTGAGCTAAGCTCCCCTGCGTTGATTGCGATACAAATGTACGGCTTTTTTCTGATTCTCCAAAAACAAGGGGGCTTTTTTTGCGTTTTCTGCTGAAATTTTTGGCAAGTATCTGAAAATCAAACTGAGAAAATCAATCTTTTTGCTCGAATATTTTGAGCGCCGCCGAGTCCGCCGCATTCAGCGAGTCGGCCGGCGGCAATATCTCTGTCGGAGCGGCCATTTCCGGCGTGATGCGCAGCGACCTGTCGCTCGCGCTCCGGGCGCCGCGGATGAAGACGTCGCGGATGTAATTCCGCAGGTTCACTCGTGTCGTTTCGATGATCGCTACCCGTGTCGGCAGGTTCGAGTGCTTGTATCGCGCCCGTGTGATCTTAAAGTCGAAGTCGTCGAGGTTGCCGAAGATGTCTACGCCGAGCCGGAACGGAATCGGCGATTTCAGCACCGAAATGTGGTAGTTGAAGGTCATGTCCATCTTGTGCACTCCGCTGACAGCGGCTCGATAGCGGTCGATTTCGACGACGAACGGAAAAATCTCGATCTGCGAGTCCCGCACCAGAAACTCGGCCGAGATGTGGTCGATCAGGTTCCGTTTCTTGTTCTTGAACATCAGCATCTTCGAGATCTCGGTGAAGGTCTCGCCGTCCAGCAGCACGAGGCTGTCGCCCGAGATGTGGCACGCGGCGTCGACCGTCGGAAGGAGGATGTTCATCGCGCTGTCGATCCGTGTCGTCGCCGCCAGCTGGCAGTCCACCACGCCCGAGAACGACCGGAGCATCGGCATCAGGGTGTCGATCGACGGGATCAGTTCGGTGAGTCGCGCCACCTGGATCTGCTCCATCTCCAGATCGAAGCCCGCCTGGATATCCTCCGGCGTGCGGGTCGAGTAGAGGCCTGTCATCCGCAGATTGCCCGCATTGCTGCGCATGGTCAGGTCGGAGAGCTGCAACACCCGGTTGCGGGCGATCACTTCGCCGGAGAGGCTGTCTAACCGCAGGTTGGCGTACATCCCCCGGTGGATCGTCAGGTCGAAGCGCATGTCGATGTTGCCCGGAATCACCAGCAGCGCGGTGGCTGCGGTCGTGTCGGCCGACTGGAGGATGCGTTCTTCCAGCTGGTCGTCGCTTTCGGTTTCGGCGACGCCCCCCTGGGCTACCAAGGCCGAACCGGCGTTCGCTACACGGATGATTTCGTTCAGGTTGAGCGTGTCGGCCGTTACTTCCAGGTCGCCTCGAATCCGACCGCGACCCAGCATGGCGCGTTTCAATCCTGAAATGTTACCGGTCAGCACGGCCTGCGATTCTCCGGCCTTGACGAAGGTGCGTTTCAGGCGAATCTCGTCCGTATTGAACGTGAGGTCGATGTCGCGCAGGGTGGTGGGCAGCGGGAAGTAGGGGGTGACGATCCGTCCCGACCGGGCCCGGATCGCTCCGTTCAGTTGCCATCGTCTCAGGGCGTCGCCCAGCTCCGACGAGACGCGCATGTCGATGTCGTTGTCCGCAAATTCGTCGGTCGGCCGCGCTTTCCCGCCGCGCAGTCTCCGGGTGTGGGCGAACAGCGAGTCGCGCGGCACGTCGGGATAGAGTCGTTGCAGCGAGTCGAGCCGGTGGGCGCGTCGTTGGAGTCGGGCGGTGTCGGGCCGGTTGAGGGTGGCCGACAGGGCGACGTTGCCGCGGGTGACGGAGAAGCGTCCGGTCGGTTGGCGGAGCGAGAGTCGCCGGGCGTCTGCCTGAAATGCCAGCTGCGGAATTTTCGGGTTGTCCCGGGCCGGCAGGATGCTCCAATGCGAGTCGAGCCGCCGGCCGATGACGGTCATCGAGTCGCCCAGTTCGATGCGCAGTCCGGCTGCCGAGAGTGTCCCCTGTGACGGATGTACGGCTGTGGTGTCCCGAACCAAATTTTTGGTCGCCGTGGTGGCGTGTATCTTGATTTGCTGGCCTTTGACGCAAAGGTCGCGTCCCATGTCCATGTCTATGGTGTCCAGGCTGAGCGTCGCCCCGATGGCCTCCGTTCCGGCGGCGATCAGCGAGTCGCTCGCGGCCAGTCCGGTGCCCATCCCGAAGCGTCCGCCGTCTACGGTGAGCCGGAATTGGCGGTTCGGCATGACGACGACCAAATCGTCCATCGTCAGGTGTCCTCCGATCCGGGCCGCGCCGATCCGGCCTAAGTCCAACTGGCTCAGTCGGGCCCGACCGTGCAGGTCCATGGCGATTCGTCCGGCGAGGGTCGATCCGTCCTGTGCCGGGAAGTGGCGGCTCAAGTAGTCCAGCGAGAGGTCGCCTTTCACTGCGCCGTCGAAACCGGCGTCGCCTGTCAGGCGGTCGAGGTCGCCGTGGGCATCTAATCGCATGCCGATGCCCGAGACCTTGAACTCCCGCAGTTCCACGCCCGTTGAGTCGGGGTGTTGCGGTCGGAACCGGAGGGTGGCGTCCAAAGCCAGCGTGTCGATCCGGCTGCCGTAGCGGTCTTTGACGTAAAAAAGGTAGCCGGCGGGCATGCGGTAGTCGGCAGTGACGTTCGGCAAGGTGCGGGTGGCCGGATTCCAAGTGCCGTCGATCCGAAGGTCGAGGGCGGCGGCGAGGTCGGTTTCATAGTCGCGCGCGAGGGGCAGAACGGAGGTGGGGATCAGCCGCAGTAGTCCGGCGATGGAGAGCCGCTGACTCTCTATGCCGAGTGCCGTTACGATGCTGTCGCCGCGGAAGATGGCCTGCCCGGCCGCCGTGACGAGCATGTCGTTGAGTCGCAGGTCGAAACGGCTCACGTTCAATTCTCTGCGATCCGGGCCGTCGAAACGGAGGGCCGTTCGCAGTTGCAGCGAGTCGAGTCCGTCGAAATCGCTGAATCGGATTGTTTTGGCGTCGAGCCCGACGCGTAGTCCTTCTCGCCGCCCTCCGTCTGCCGTGAGGCTGTCGATCCGCAGCCCGGCGGTTTCGTTGCCGAGGGTCAGCTCGGCGGCACAGTCCCGTAGCCGCAGCCGACGTATTTCGTTCCGGAACAGGTCGGTCGAGAGCTGTCCGCGGATGAAGAAGCTTTGCAGGCGGAGCGTCCCGGCGATGCTGTCCGGGCGGCTGTCGTAGACGAGGTGCAGGCCTTTGCGCACGGAGATGCGTTCGATGTCGATCGCGAACGGGTCGTTGTCGGTGGTGTCGCTCTCCTGAGCGGTGGTGTCGGCGTGGTAGATCTCCCAGTTGGCGGTGCTGTCGGGCGCTACATAGGCGTGGAGGTGGGCGGCCTGGAGGGCGATGCGCCGGATGTCGGCCTGTCCGGCGGCGAGTTTCCAGGGGTTGAGCGAGACGGCGACCCGGCCGATCCGGGCCAGGGTGTCGGCTTCGGCGGGCAGGGTGACGCGCACGGAGTCGGGCAGCCGGTCGAAGGCGTGGCTGACGATTTCGGTCTCGTGCAGTTCCAGTGTGACGTAGGGAAAGTCGCGGAAGAGGGCGACGCTGACGGTGTCGAACCGCACCTGGGCGTCGAGGTAGCGGTCGCAGAGCCGGGTGACGAGGGGTGTCAGCCGTTTCGGGGTGAGGAGCAGGGCGGCGGCGCCGATGGCGAGGCCGAGGAGCAGCACGAGACTGACGAGGGGGATGAATATGAGTTTTTTGACTGTCTTCCGTTTCATACGGACAAAGATACGAAAACTTGGCGGCAGGTGGGGCGTGGTTCGGGGGCAAGGTACACTGAACATAGTTCCAGGTCAATAGCGGATTTTCGGAAAGTTTCACCGACCTTTGCCCTCGCAATACCCCAAAAAGAGTGTTCGCAGCAAAACATTTTTTATCTTTGTCGGTGTCGGGAGCGATCCCGGCGGACATATTTCGATGAAAGTGTTTAGCTTTTGTCCTTGACAGAGAATCTGACAGTTCACTAAAGCACAAGGATAGCAGTAACACTCATCACTTGTATTCGTGTACCTCGTTCTAGGCGTATATCTTATACAAGTGTGGGGTATTGTTTATTTGTGCTTGGGTTTTGTCAGAACCTTCTGTCAGATAAACTAACGACTCCACACTTTCTTTTTTCTACATACCCTGTCTTTCGCGGAGCCGGAGGGGCATAAATCTTTTTCACATGAACATGCGAAAACTTCTACTCGTATGCCTGGCTACGCTCTTTTCGGGTGCCGCGCTGGCGCAAAACGGCGGAATGACGGATGTCATCTATCTGCAAAACGGCTCGATCATCCGTGGGACGATCATCGAACAGATACCTGGCAAATCGTTGAAAATCGAGACACGTGACGGCAATATTTTCGTCTATCAAATGGATGAAATCAGTAAAATGACTCGCGAGCAAACGCAGAATCGGTACGGTGTAGCGAATCGCACATTGAGGTTTCAGGCTAAGCCGAAAGGGTATGCCGGGTTTGTGGAAGCCGGATACGGTTTCGGAGTTGGTAGATTGAGTCCTGACCTATCAACAGAATATAGAGCTGCTAACCGTTTTGAAATCGATATAATTAATGGTTATCAATTCAATCCGTATTGTTTTGTGGGATTAGGTGTCGGATTTAATATTTTTACCAATGCAGAGAAAAATTCAATAAGCATTCCCGTTTTTATTCAAGGAAGGTTCAATTTATTGGACAAACATACATCGCCGTTTTTTGCACTGAATATAGGATATAATATTGATACCCGAAGAGGAGAAGTTCGCAAAAAGTCTTCATATGGAACTACGACAATCACGTATCCAGGAGGAATCATGTTGGAACCGACAGTAGGTATTGCACACCGACTTTCGAACAGAACTTCTATCACATTTGGAATCAGTTATTCTTTGATGCAATTCAATAATAAAGTTACATACGAATATTATGACGAAACCGAGACTGAAAAGGTAAGAAATCGCCCCCAAGCAGTCAGATTGAAGTTGGGCATTACATTTTAAAAGTAGTCTCATCAAAATCTGGGTGGGAGTTTCCGTCGGCAGCGTAAAAATAGCTCGGGCGAGTGTCATTTATATAAGACACTCGCCCGAGCTATTTTACAGGAAGAGCCAGAGGCTCTTAAACCGTTATTTCCGAATGGCAGCAACCCCCGGCAGCTCCTTGCCTTCCATATATTCCAGCAAGGCCCCGCCGCCGGTCGAAACATAGCTTACTTTAGTCGCCATCCCGAACTTATTGATGCAGGCCACCGAGTCGCCGCCCCCGATCAACGAGTAGGCGCCTTTTGCCGTAGCCTCTACGATCGCCTCTGCGATGGCTTTCGACCCGTTGGCGAAGGTGTCGAATTCGAACACCCCGACCGGCCCGTTCCACAGGATGGTCTTCGATTCGCCGATCACCTGACGGAATTTCGTTTCGGTCTTCGGCCCGATGTCCATCCCTTCCCAGCCGTCCGGAATGTCGTTGGCCGGGCAGATCTTCACGTTGGCGTCGTTGCTGAACGCGTCGCCGCACCGTGCATCTTCGGCCAGAACCAGATTCACGCCCAGTTTCTTGGCCTTTTCGATGATCGCCAGGGCGGTGTCGAACTGGTCTTTTTCGCAGATCGAGTTCCCGATCTTGCCTCCCTGTGCCGCCATGAAGGTGTAGGTCATCCCCCCGCCGAGGATCAGGTTGTCCACCTTCTCCATCAGCGATTCGATGATGGTAATCTTGGTCGAGACTTTCGAACCGCCCAGAATCGCCGTAAACGGTTTCTTCGGAGCCTGCAACACGCTGTCGATCGCCTTCAGTTCCCCCTCCATGATGTAGCCGAACATCTTGTCGTTCGGGAAGAATTCAGCGATCAGCGCCGTCGAAGCGTGTGCCCGGTGCGCTGTCCCGAACGCGTCGTTGATGTAGCAGTCGGCATACGAAGCGAGTTTCTTGGTGAACTCTTTCTGAGCCTCTTTCACCTTAGCTTTGGCTGCTTTCTTTTCGTCGTCCGTGGCGTCTTCTTTCAGGCCGCGCGGTTTCCCCTCTTCTTCGGCGTAGTAGCGCAGGTTTTCGAGCAGCAGTACTTCGCCCGGCTTCAAAGCGGCAGCTTTCTGCGCAGCTTCGGCTCCCATGCAGTCGCCTGCGAATTCGATCTTCTGGCCCAGCAGTTTTTCGACGGTCGGGATGATGTGTTTGAGCGAGTATTTCTCTTCCGCGCCCTTCGGCCGTCCGAGGTGCGACATGAGGATGACCGAACCGCCCCTGGCCAGCACCTTCTTGATGGTCGGAATCGCTGCCCGGATACGGGTGTCGTCCGTCACGTTGAAGTTGGCGTCCAACGGCACGTTGAAGTCTACACGGATAATCGCCCGTTTGCCGGCGAAATCGAAAGTGTCGATTGATTGTTGCATGGTTTGTTTATGATTCGTTTTACGTAAAAGCGCAACACGGTTTGCTGTGACAAAAATAGGGATTATTTCGGATTATCATGCAGAAATAATTGCGAAACCTTGTGCGCGGCGGCCGGATACGGTGGCGGTCGAACGGACGGAAAAGCGTAATTTTGGGGCGGACATTTCTCGGGCACTTCGATATGCGCAATCCTTATATCAGTTTTCTCCAGGCTTTCGGCATCCTGCTGGTGGCGGTCGGCCATGCCTTTCCGACCGACGGGCACGATGCGGAGCTCTACCGCTGGATCTACAGTTTCCACATGCCGCTGTGGATTTTTCTGTCCGGTTATCTGCTGCGGTATACCGCAGCCGGATCCGGTTGCACCGCATCCGGCTCTTCTTTGGTAGACATCCCGGTCGGCGCGTTCGTCGCCAAAAAGGCGAGGCGGCTGCTGGTGCCCTATTTCGTGCTCAGTACGCTGGTCTTTTTGCCCAAGGTGTGGCTGAGCCGGTGGGCGGTGAAGCCGGTCGAGCTGTCGTGGGACGCCTATTTCGAGATGCTGCTCGTGCCGTCGAAAAACGTGATCGTCTACTATTGGTTTCTGCCGACGATCTTTCTGCTGCTGGTCGGGACGGTGCTGGCCGCTCGGGGGTTGAGGCGGCTGGGAGTCGGCGACCGGGTGCCGCTGTGGGGCTGGGCGCTGGCGACGCTGGCGTTGTCGGTCTTCAATCCGTTGGACGGCGTCGGGTGGCTCAACCTGAGCGGGGTGGTCAAGTCCGGCTTTTTCTTCGTGCTGGGCATCGTCTATTGTGCGTATCAGCGGGAGATCGACGAGGGGCTGGCGCTCGGCAGCCTGTGGGCGTTGGCGGGCTGGGGCGCGACGTCGGTGCTGGCGACAGTGACCGGTTACGGGGTGGTGAATCCGTTGGCGGAGCGGCTCACGGCGGTTTGCGGCATCCTGTTCGCGTTGTCGCTGGGGCGGTTCTATCTGCGGAGCGGATGGCGGTTCCTGGCGCTGCTCGACGGGGCGACGTATGCGATCTTTCTCTTCTCGTGGTTCCCCCAGTCGGCGCTGCGGGTGGTGCTCTACGACTGGGCGCACCTCGATCCGTGGATCGGCGTGCCGATCAGCACGGCGGCGGGAGTGGCGGTGCCGTGGCTCGTGTGGCGGAGACTGCTGTGGGCCAAGCGGTGGCGGGTGGGGCGGATTTTGGCGGCGGGGTGCGGGCAGTAAGGGATTTTTAGCTACCTTTATAAGGTCTTAAACAACGAAAATGAGTCGTTCTATGAGGAGAATTTGTCTGACTCTTTGTGCTTTGCTGGTTGTTTCCGGGGCGAGCGGCGCCCGGAGGCCTGCTGCGGTGAAACCGGCGCCGGTGCGGGTGGCGTGTGTGGGGAACAGCATCACTTATGGCATGCTGGTCGAGGATCGCGAGCGGAACTGCTATCCGGCGGTGCTGGGGCGGATGCTCGGGGCGGGATACGACGTCCGCAATTTCGGCCACAGCGGCGCCACGCTGCTCAATAAGGGGCACAATCCGTACACCAAGACGAAAGAGTACGCCGAGGCGATCGCTTTCCGACCGGATATCGTGGTGATCCACCTCGGTATCAACGACACCGATCCGCGCAACTGGCCGAACTTCCGGGACGAGTTCATTCCGGACTACGCGGCGCTGATCGAGAGCTTTCGCGAGGCCAATCCGGCGGCGAAGGTCTACATCTGTCGGATGACGCCGATCCCGCACCGTCACCGGCGGTTCAAGGCGGGGACGCGCGACTGGCACCACCAGATTCAGGAGGCGATCGAGCGGGTGGCGGCGTCGCAGCGGACGGGGTTGATCGACCTGGAGCCGGTCTTGAAGGATCGGCCGGAGCTGTTGCCGGACGCCGTGCATCCGAATGTGGAGGGGGCGCGGCTGTTGGCCGAAGAGATTTATCGCGCGCTGACGGGTGATTACGGAAAATTGCGGATGTCGCCGGCCTATACGGATCGGATGGTGCTCCAGCGGGGAATGGTGACGCGGATCGGCGGTCGGGCGAATGCGGGCCGGTTGGTGACGGTGACGGTGGCCGACACGGTGCGGCGGGCGAAGTCGGGGCGGTTGCGGTTTGGACAGATCGCTGCCTCGGACACGGTGACGGCGGGTGCGGACGGATGGTGGGAGGTGCGGTTGCCGCTGGAGGAGCCGATGCTCTCGGGGGTGCTGGCGATCGCGACGGGGGATACGGTGGCTCTGTATCGGGATGTGGCGGTGGGCGAGGTGTGGATCGCGGCGGGGCAGTCGAACATGTCGTGGCCGGTGGCGCGCGCGGCGGAGCGGGCGGAGGCGAGGCCGACCGGTCGGATTCGGCTCTTCCGGGCCGATCCCACGTTTGCCGATGAGCGGGGGCGGCTGGACAGTACGGAGCTCGCCCGGCTGAACCGGTTGGATTACATCCGGAATCCGCAGGGGTGGGTCTCGGGGAGCGATACGGCGGCGGTGGAGGAGTTTTCGGCTGTCGCTTGGTTTTTCGGACAGATGCTGGCCGACTCGCTGGGGGCGGGAGTGCCGGTGGGGTTGATCGAGATTTCGCTGGGCGGGGCGCCGGCCGAGGCGTTCGTCTCGCGGCGCATCTTAGAGGACGATCCGGCGCTGGTGGATGTGCTCTACGACTGGCGGAACAACGAGATGGCGCAGGATTGGGTGCGGGGTGTGATCCGGGGCAATCTGGAGGGGGTGAAAAATCCGTTGCAGCGGCACTTTTTCGAACCGGCTTATCTGTACGAGAGTCGGGTGGCTCCGCTGGCGGCGGGGTACGATGCCGAGGGGGTGATCTGGTATCAGGGGGAGAGCAATGCGCACAACGCGGAGTTGCACGAGAGGCTCTTTCCGGCGGTGGTCAGGAGTTTTCGGGAGGCGTTTGATAAGGCCATACCCATGCCGTTTTATTTTGTCCAGCTCTCGTCGCTGAACCGGCCGAGCTGGCCGCACTTCCGGGACAGTCAGCGGCGGCTGGAGGAAAGACTCCATGGGTGGGATGATGTTCATATGGTGGTCAGTTCCGATCTGGGGGATTCGACGGACGTCCATCCGCGATACAAGAAGCCGATCGGCGAACGGTTGGCTTTGTGGGCCTTGCATAAACAGAGTCCCTGGTATCACAGTCCTAAGGTCAAAGGCACATTATATAATGGACGGGGTACGGTAAATGTCTATTTCGATCAGCCGTTGACCGCTTCAGACGGTGAGGCGTTGCGTACTTTCGAGCTGGCTGGCGAAGACGGGATATTTTATCCGGCGACAGCCGAGATAGACAGTATCTGTCGGGCGGTCAGGGTCTCTTCGCCGGATGTGGAAGATCCATATACGATCAGATATGGCTGGCAGCCGTTCACGCGGGCCAATCTCTGTGGAACGGGGCCTCATAAATTGCCTGTATCCACTTTCGAAATACCGGTTTTTCGGGAATAGAAAAATCAATCGATAGAAAATGGCTGAATTTAAAAAGGTGGAGACCCCGATCGAGGGGCTGTTTGTGATCGAGCCGACGGTGTTCGGCGATGCGAGGGGCTTTTTTATGGAGACCTATGCCAAACGCGATTTCGATGCGATGGCGGGCAGTCCGGTCGATTTCGTGCAGGACAACCACAGCAAGTCGCGGCGCGGGGTGTTGCGCGGGCTGCATTTCCAGACGCAGCATGCGCAGGGCAAACTGATCCGGGTCGTGGCGGGGGCGGTTTATGACGTGGCGGTGGATTTGCGGGCCGGGAGTCCGACCTACGGGCGGTGGCACGGGGTGGAGTTGTCGGCGGAAAACAAACGACAGTTCTATGTTCCGGCGGGGTTTGCGCACGGTTTTCTGACGCTCGCGGACGATACGGAGTTCCTCTACAAGTGTACGGACTACTACCATCCGGAGTTCGACGGCGGGGTGCGGTGGAACGATCCGCAGATCGGCGTGGACTGGCGGTTGGCGGAGTATGGGTTCGATCCGTCGGGCGAGGGGTTGCTGCTCTCGGCGAAGGATCAGGTTCAGCCGCTGTTGTCGGAGTTGTAGGCTCGGCTGTATAATAGCATCCCGGGCGATGCCTCGTTTGTAGGGACGAGGTGTCGTCCGGGATGCGTTTGTTTTATAGAGTGTGTCTTACCACTCGACGGGGTCGGCGAGGATCTGGCCGTCGGCGGCGTCTTCGGTCGTGAAGGCGGCGCTGCGGTACTGCACGCAAAGCATCGTGAGCGGTTCTGTTCCATTGTTTCGCACGCTGCGCCGGCCGGTGGGGGCGACGCGGACGACGCTCCCTTCTGTGACGGGGAAAATCTGGCCGTCTACCTGAAATTCGCCCGATCCGTGGAGGAAGAAGTAGAGCTCTTCGTGGTTTTTGTGGGTGTGCAGGAATCCCGTTTCCGTCCCGGGTTGGAATACCTGGAATGAAAACTCGCCGCCCGTCGCGTTCACGGCGCTGCCGCCGAACACTTTGCCCGGAATCCTGACTTCGGGCCCCAGTTCGAGCACGTAGTCTCCCAGTTCGTTCAGCTTGCCGATCCGGATCGCGCTGAAATTTTTGCCGGTTGCCGATTTTTCGATCTGTTTCATCATCGTGTTTGTTTTGGTTCGTGCTGCAAAACTATGTGGTTTTGGCATGTCTGTCAAGAAGTTACATTTTTGTCCGATAGTAACTTTTTTATCGCTTTTGCTGATAAAGAACAGGTTGGAGTTCGAAAAATATCGTTTTTTTCAGCGGATTGATTAACTTTGATTCTGAAAGTTGCTAACTAAAAGTTAGTGTTTGGTGCACAAAAGGTTGAATGATGCAAAAAAAGGCTGAAGGGAATTCTTTGATCGAGATGTGTCCGATTCGGAACATCGTCGCCCGGTTCGGAAACAAGTGGTCGTTGCTGGTGGTGGTCTTGCTGAGCGAACGGGAGGCGACGCGGTTCAATGAGTTGTGCCGGTCGATTCCGGACATCTCGTCGCGTGTGTTGTCGAGTACGCTCAAGATGCTGGAAGCGGACGGGCTGGTGAGTCGCACGGTCTATCCGGAGGTGCCGCCGCGGGTAGAGTATCGGCTGACGGAGATTGGCCGTTCGCTGGTTCCGCTCATCGGTCGGCTGACCGAGTGGGCCCAAATGAATATGAAGTCGATCGTCGAACACCGTCGGGCTTACGAGGCGGAGCAGATTTCGGGTTGAGGAGATATGGTTTGTCGGGCTTTAACGGTTTGAGGCTGAGGTTGTCGTCAGGCGTTTTGTTAGGGTTGTTTTTGTCTCATTAGCCAGCGCACGGACAAAGGATTGGGCCGAGGCGGCCCATTGCCCACCGCGGGCACGCGGGGCCTCCCGGCCTGAGGGCGGTACCCTCCCGTAGGACAGACGCGCGCCTCCGCCTAAAGAGGGAAATCGTCAAAATGCGCTTGCGCGTTTTGATAAGATTTCCTCAGGTGCGCGAACAAAGAACTGCGCGTGAAATCCGTCGCCCGCCCGCTTAAAGGGCATATTCTGCCGGTTGGCACTTGGCCAATCCGGCAAGAATTGCCGCGGGCGACGTTTAGGAGTAGATACACCCATCTT